>CAZXSG010000338.1:0-5357 GCA_964643185.1 uncultured Holophagales bacterium | reverse complement strand
CCACGAGCACTCCGCGCCGGCCGGTGTAGAGCGTGAGCACGTACGACCATCCGAGGTTGTACATCCGGCGGACGCTCTTCGCCTTCGACCCGCGCTTCTCCCAGCCCTTGTGGGTCAGCCGGACTTCCGTACCCGTGCCGCTCGGCAGAAACTCGACCATCACGTCCTGCGCGAGCGCGGCGGCCTCACCAGGGTGCCACGTGAACGCGATGCGCAGCGGCGGCTCCCAGAGCGTCACGGTGCCCCACACGCACCTCTGGCCGCGCGCGTCCACCTCGTACACGCTGCCGCCCACGTGCGCGTCAAACCCGCACGCGGCGGCGTTTTCCTGGCCGATGGAGTGGCTTTTGAGCGGCCACCAGGCCGACATCTCGCCGGTGAACCTTCGGAACGCGGCCTCGGGTGCCCAGGCCACGTTCACCGTCTTCACGAGAGGTGGAATCACGTTCAACGTCGTCGCTGTCATTGCTCCCCCTTTCGCCGCCCGCGGCGAACGCGGACAGCACGTCTCCCCAGAATCCGTCGATGTAGTCCCGGAGCTCGCCCAGCCCAATGGCCGAGACGCTGTAGTAGCGGCGGGTGCCCTCGCGGCGCTCCTCCACGAGGTGCGCCTCGCGCAGACGCCGAAGGTGCTGCGAGACCGCCGGCTGTGAAACGGGCAGCTCCGAGGCCAGCTCCCCCACCGTGCGGGGGCGCTGCCTCAGCTTCTCGAACACCGCGCGGCGGGTGGGATCGGCGAGGGCGGCCAGGGCGTCTCCATAAGCCATGCATTACATAAGTATCAACTTACGAATGCCGCGTCAAGGGGGGTTCTAGCCGACGCGAACGGTGACCACCCGCTCCGCGCCGGTCTCGACCGCGACGGGAACGTCCAGGAAGGCCCGGAGGACATCGATGTTCGTGGCCGTGTGGCGCGAGAGCGAGCCCGTCCGGAACTCGCCACCCGCGAAGGTCGCCATCGGCACCAGGAGCTGATCCGCGAGGTGCTCGCCCACCGGGGCGCCGTGCGCGAGCCAGCGGCGCGCCTCGGCGACAGCGCCCTCGGCCACCGTCCCGGACGAGATGCCCTTCCCCCCGAACGCGGTGAAGACCTCGGTGACGTGGTCGGCGCTGATCGTCAGCGTCACGACGTTCCCCGGACCACGGGATGTCCGCGCGTCCACGATCTCCGTCTCCGCGGCGTCCCAGCCGAGCGCGGCCCTCACCGTCGCGAGCTCGCGTTCGGCCACGTGCCGCGGCAGGTGCGCCAGCATCGCGACGGCCCGGCGCGAGCGCACCTCGCCCCGTTCGAGAAGAGTGAGCCTCGAGAGCGGGCGGCCTCCCACGACCCGCGCGACGAAGCGTCCGCCGCCGCCCGGATAGAAGCCGGGCCGCTCGAGCGACACGGAGACCTCCGCGCCCATGCGCACGAGGAGCGGCACGAAGGCCTGCTCGAGAAAATCGAAGGGCGGCGCCCAGGGGTTGTGCGTGCCGCCCTCGAGCGTGAGCGTCGTCTCGCCCGGCGCGACGAGGAGCGCCGGCAGCACCGTCTGGAAAACGAGCGTCGCGCTTCCGGCCGTGCCGACGGCGAACGAGTAGGCGCCCGGAGCGACGCGCCCCGGATGGAAGGTGAGCGAGAGCGAGCCGAGGCTCGCGCCCTCGGCCGACGCGCCGCTCACGGCGACGGCGGCCTCGACGGCCGTGAGGTGCTGCCGGAGAAGGCCCGGCTTCTTGCGGCCCGCGCGAATGCCCGTGATGCGGAACGGGCGACCGGTGACGAGGGAAAGGCCGAGGGAGGAGCGGAGGATCTGCCCTCCGCCCTCCCCCTGCGATCCGTCGATCTCGACGAGAGAGGTCATGACATTCAGTCCTTCAGTCCTTCAGCCCTTCACACAGACGACCTGGCGGAGCGTGTGGAGGATCTCCACGAGGTCCTTCTGCGCCTCCATCACGGCATCGATGGGCTTGTAGGCCATGGGCGTCTCGTCGATCACGCCGGCGTCCTTGCGGCACTCGATTCCAAGAGTCGCCTTCTCGTGGTCGCCGACGGTGAAGCGCCGCTTGGCCTCCGTGCGCGACATGGACCGGCCCGCGCCGTGGCTGCACGAGTGGAAGCTCTCGGGGTTCCCCTTTCCGCTCACGATGTACGTGCGCGCGCCCATGCTGCCCGGAATGATCCCCAGCTCGCCCTCGCGCGCCCGCACGGCACCCTTGCGGGTGAGCCACACGTTCTTGCCGTAGTGATGCTCCCTCTCGACGTAGTTGTGATGACAGTTGACGACCGTGAGGTCGGCTGCGAACGGGGGCAGTCCGGGCACCTGCCGCACGGCCGCGAGGAGGTTCTCCATCATGAGGTGGCGGTTCGTGCGGGCGTAGTCCTGCGCCCAGCCGACGGCCTCGACGTAGTCGTCGAAGTGCTTGGTGCCCTCGGGCAGATACGCGAGGTCGAGGTCGGGCAGGTTGATGAAGTGGCGCCGCATCTCCTCCCGCGCGACGTTGATGAAGTACGTGCCGATCTTGTTTCCCACACCCCGCGACCCGCTGTGGAGGACGAACCACACCGAGCCGCTCTCGTCGAGACACACCTCGATGAAGTGGTTGCCCGTGCCGAGCGTGCCGAGGTGCGTCTCGTGGTTCGCCCTCGAAACGGCCGGGTGCTTCTTCGCGATCTCGTCGAACCGCACGGCGAGCGCGGCCCATTCCTTCGCCACGTTCACGGGCGGGTTCTTCCAGGCGCCCTTGTCGTGCCGGCGGCCGTCCTCGGTGCGCCCGTGCGGCACGGCCTTCTCGATCGCGGCCCGGAGGTCCTTCAACGAATCGGGGAGGTCGTTCGCGGTGAGGCTCGTGCGCACGGCCATCATTCCGCAGCCGATGTCGACGCCGACGGCAGCCGGGATGATCGCGCCGTTCGTGGGCACCACGCTGCCCACCGTGGCTCCCTTGCCGAGGTGCACGTCGGGCATGGCCGCGACCCACTTGTGGATGAACGGGAGCTGCGCGATGTTCACGAGCTGGCGCCGGGCCTCCGGCTCGAACGCGACTCCACGCGTCCAGGCGCGGATGGGGACTCCTCCGGGAACATCGATGACGTCGTGAAAGCGCTCGGTCAGGTGCGGGACTCCTGTCTGATTGTGTTTCAGAGCCGTTCGGTCGATATCCAGACGGTTGCGAGGGTCGTGCCAGGCCCTCAGCGGACCCAAACGCCTCAAAATTGATCTAATGAGATAAATTACGATACCGAGAGCTATGAAGCGCATCACCGTCGGACTCGGCCTCCTGGGACCCAGCCTGGACCGGGGCCTCGACGCCCGGCGCTGGGAAGCCTGGCGGCCGACGGTCTCGCTCTTCCAGCACGAGGATCTCCTGATCCAGCGCTTCGAGCTCCTCCACGACCTGAAGCACACCCGCCTCGCCGAAACGGTCGCGGGCGACATCGCGTCGGTCTCGCCGGAGACGCGGGTGAACCGCCATCTCCTGGAGCTCTCGGACCCCTGGGACTTCGAGGAGGTCTACGGCGCGCTCCACGATTTCGCGCGGGGCTATGCGTTCGAGCCGGATCGCGAGGACTACCTCGTCCACATCACCACGGGCACGCACGTGGCGCAGATCTGCCTGTTCCTCCTCACCGAAGCCCGGCACGTGCCGGGCAGGCTCGTTCAGACCTCACCCCCGGCCCGCAAGGGCGAGGGCGGGCCCGGCGCGTTCCAGATCATCGACCTCGATCTCGAGCGCTACGGACGCCTTGCCTCGAGGTTCGCGAAGGAGCGTCGCGACGACGTGTCGTATCTCAAGGACGGCATCGCCACGCGGAACGCGGCGTTCAACGGCCTCGTCGAACGGCTCGAGCGCGTCGCCGTGGCCTCGCGCGCGCCGGTGCTCCTCCTCGGTCCCACGGGCGCGGGCAAGTCGCGTCTTGCGCGGCGCCTCTGGGAGCTGAAGAAGGCGAAGCGGCAGGTGCAGGGCCCGTTCGTCGACGTGAACTGCGCGACGCTGCGCGGAGACGGGGCGATGTCCGCGCTCTTCGGGCACGAGCGCGGCGCGTACACGGGCGCCGCCGAGAAGCGGCCGGGGCTCCTTCGAGCGGCCGATGGCGGCGTGCTCTTCCTCGACGAGATCGGGGAGCTCGCATCCGACGAGCAGGCCATGCTGCTCCGGGCGCTCGAGGAGAAACGGTTCCGTCCGCTGGGCGGCGACCGCGAGGTCTCGAGCGATTTCCAGCTCGTCGCCGGCACGAACAAGGACCTCGCCCAGGAGGTCCGCGCGGGGCGCTTCCGCGACGACCTCCTCGCCCGCATCAACCTCTGGACGTTTCGCCTCCCGTCGCTCCGCGAGAGGCCCGAGGACATCGAGCCGAACCTCGCGTTCGAGCTCGAGGAGCACACGCGGCGCACGGGCACGCGGGTGCGGCTCTCGCGCGAGGCGCGCGAGCGGTTCCTGGAATTCGCGACCTCGCCCGGCGCACTCTGGCTCGGCAACTTCCGCGACCTCAACGCCGCGGTGACCCGGATGGCGACCCTCGCGCCCGGCGGCATGATCGGCACGGACGACGTCGCCGAGGAGATCGCGCGGCTGAGGCTCGACTGGCACGCGGGAGAGACGGGGGTGAGGGATGACGGACTTCCCGACGTCCTCGCGGGGCGCGAGCTCGACCCCTTCGACGCCGTTCAGCTCCGCGAGGTGATCCGCGTCTGCCGCGCCTCGCGCTCCCTCTCGGAAGCCGGTCGACGGCTCTTCCCGGTCTCGCGCGCCGGAAAGGAAAACCCCAACGACGCCGACCGGCTGCGGAAGTATCTGGCCCGCTTCGATCTGACGTTCAATTCACTCTGAACCCGGAGAATTCAGCGCGCCGGAGGCGTTTCCCGGCCCGGAGGGCTGAAAAACTACCGACCGGGCATGACGTAGGGCTCGGCCCACGGGAACTGCTCCGCGAACTCCTGCTCTGCGGCGCGCAGCAGCTCGCGCTCGAGCTTCTCGGGGGCCGCGTCATCGGCGATCAGGGCCTGCACGCAGCGGCGCAGCGCGATCTCGAGGAGCATCTGATCGGTGCGCGAGAGGGGTTTCTGCATCGCCTCGACGAGCGTGTTCATGGCCGAAGCGAGGGAGCGGCGGCGGGGCCTTCCGGGATCGTTGGCGGGGGCGTTGAGCACGAGCACGAACGGATAGCGGAGGTCCTCGGACTGCTCGAACTGCGGCGCCTCGCGAAGCAGCTCCTCGTCTTCCTGCTCGAGGCCGACCCAGTCGCCGTGAGCTTTCGCCTTCTCCGCGTCGAGCGCCTTCCGGCTCTCGCGAATCTCGCGGGCCTCGAGGTCGAAGAGCTGCCCGAGCCGGTAGTGCCCCGAGTCGTTCATCGTGGCCGGCACGTCGGCCTTCTTCTCGCG
>CAZXSG010000337.1:0-5377 GCA_964643185.1 uncultured Holophagales bacterium | reverse complement strand
GAGGAACGCTCGTTTCGTCGCCCGGGTCGAGAGCGCGGACCCCGCACCGCGCACGGCAGCGGGCCTGGTTCTCGTGGTCCCCGCCGCGTTCCACCGCCAGTTCCCGCGTTTCGGCGGCGACGGACGGGTGGTGCGGAACGTCGCGGAGCGCGCCGGCTTCGAGGTCGATACGCTGCCCCTCTCGGGCACCGGCACCGTTGACGAGAACGCAGCCCTGCTCTCCGAGCGGCTCAGTGGCTCGAGGGACAGGGTGATCCTCGTGTCGCTGTCCATGGGCGGGGCAGACGTCCGCATCGCGCTCGAGGGCGCGCCGGCCCTGGCCGCGCGGGTGCACGCCTGGATCAACGTGTCGGGGCTCCTCCACGGCTCGCCGCTCCTCGACGATCTCCTCGACGCGCGCTTCCCTTCGTCTCTCCTCGTCGCGGGAGCGCTCCGGGCGATGGGCGGGAGCCGCCGGATGCTGCCCGCCCTCTCGGGCAAGCCCGGCGCCCGGCTCTCGGCGCGGTTCGTCACTCCTCCGGGGCTCCTCGCCGTGAACGTCGTGGGGCTGCCGCTTCGCGAGCACCTCTCGGGGAACCCGGCGGCGCGCCACGCGCGTCTCGCGCCCCTCGGTCCGAACGACGGCTCGACGCTCGTGCAAGGCGCGCTGGCCGCGCCCGGGCTCACGTATGCCGTCTGGGGAGCCGACCACTACATGAGGGCTCCGGGAGTCGACGTGCTTCTCGCCCGCCTCCTCGGGCTCCTCGCCGGGGCGGGCGAGGCGGAGCTCCTCGGGATGGCCGCGTGAACGGCTGGCGCCTGGCCGCGGCCGCCCGCGAGCTCCGGGAAGGGGAGCTCGTGGAGGCGAACCTGCCGGAAGGACCGGTCTTCCTCCTGCGCACCGAAAGCGGCGTCCTCGTTCGCGGCGCCCGCTGCCCTCACATGGGCGCGGACCTCAGGTACGGCCCGCGCCGCGGCGCCAGGGTCACGTGCGCGCTCCACGCCTGGGAGTTCGACGTGCCGTCGGGCGCTTGTATCGCCGGTTCTCGGGACGCTTCGCTCTCCGCGTTCTCTTCAAGGGAAGCATTCGGGGCAGTCTTCGTGCAGACGGGGGAGGGGCCGCTCCCCGCGTTCGACTCCATGCTCGAGAGCGAGGTCGCGGCGCTGCCCGGAGGCCGCGTCGAGATCGCCTGCGCTCCTCTCGGGGTCGCGCTCAATGCGTTCGACGTCGCGCATCTCGGTACCGTTCACCAGAGAGAGCTTCTCGAGCCGCCGGAGTTCGGCGCCTTCGGCGACGCTTTCCGGCTGCGTTACGCATCGCGTCCTTCCGGGCGCGCCCCTTCCGACAGGCTCATGCTCGCGCTCTCGAAAGGCCGCATCGAGGTGACCATCACCGCGCTGAGCCCGTATCTCATCACTGTCGAGAGCCGGGCCGGAACGACGACCTCGGGCCTGCTGGTGGGTCTTTCGCCCGGGGGCGCCGGCACGGAGGTCTTCCCCGTGTTCTGTGTGAAGCGGTCGGGCGGGCGCCTCGCCGACGCGCTCCGCACGCGGCTCTCGCGCTGGCTCTACACCGAGTTCCTGAAGCGCGATCTCGTGCCGCTCACGGGGTTCGCGCTCACGGAGAGATCGTTCCAGCCCGACGACGAGAGCGTGCGGGCCTTCCTGGAGTGGGCCCGCTCGACTGCATCTTGATCCTGGGGGTTTCTCGATCCCCCCCAGGCCCCCCACCAGAAGGTCCCTACGTCTGGGGGACCAGCGTGAAACCGCGACCCTCGAGGAGCCGGGTCACCTTCGCCACGAGGGAGCCCATGTCGAGGGGCTTCTGGAGGAAGTCCTCGGCGCCCGACTGATGCGCGAACGCCGAGCGGCTCCGGTCATGGATCGAAGACATCATGATGACCGGCAGCTTCTGGAACTTCTTCTGGGAATGGACGATGCGAACCGCGTCGAACCCGTCCATGCCGGGCAGGTTGACGTCGAGGAGCACCAGATCGGCCTCGTTGTCGGTGAGGAGCTCGAGGAGCCGTTCGGCAGAGCCCACCTCGATGATGGTGCAGCCCACGAGCCGGAGGTGCTCCCGAATGATCGCGCGAACCGGGGGCTCGTCGTCGACGACGATCACGACCGGTTGGCGTCTCGCGACGAGCGACGGCCGCAGCGGGGGCTCCGGCACCGCGGACTCTCCAGTCGACGAGAGCGGCTCGGAAACCGAGCCTTCGAGGTCGAACTCCAGATCGCTGGGTGTGTCGGGGTCTTTCGCGGACGGGGTGACGATCGCGAGTCGAACGTCCGTCGAGACGTCGGTTTGTCCGGTGGGTCGCCGCACCTGCGGAGCGGCCGCGTCCGGATCCTTGATGCCCCAGGTGCGCGAGAGGGTCGCGATCTGCTCCGCCAGCTCGGCGGCCGTGGCGTAGCGGGAGGCGGGATCCTTTCTCAGGCATCGCAGCACGATCGCGAGGAGCTCGGGCGGAACCTTGGGCCGGAGCTTCGCGACCGGCACGAGGTCGTCGACGTGCATTCGTGTCACGGCGAGCGGACTGGGGCCGTCGAACGGGGGCTTCCCGGTGAACAGCTCGAACGCGATCACGCCGATCGCGTAGATGTCGCTCCGGCCGTCCAGTGGAAGCCCCTGAGCCTGCTCGGGCGACACGTAGTGGGGGGTGCCCACCGTGAAGCCCAGGTTCGTGACGCCGGCTCCTTCGCGTTTCGCGAGGCCGAAGTCCAGAATCGAGACGTGCCCGTCGTCACCCAGCATCACGTTCGCGGGCTTGAGATCGCGGTGCACGACGCCGGCCGCGTGGGCCGCGTGCGCGCCCTCGGCGATCTGCCGAAGGATGGGCAGCGCGCGGCCCGGCAGGAGGGTGCCTTCCTCGTCGAGCAGGGCCGCGAGCGTGCGCCCCTCGACGTACTCCATCGTCAGGTAGGAAATCTCGCCCACGACGCCGTAGTCGTGGATGCGGCAGACGTTCCGGTGCTTGATGCGGCGGTTGAGGGAGAGCTCTCCCTTGAAGCGGGCCAGCAGCTCCCTCTGATCGGCGCCCAGAGAGTCCCACAGCAACTTGATCGCAATCGTCTCGTCGAGCGCGCGGTCGCGGGCCTTCAGGACGACACCCATCGCGCCGCGGCCCAGCGGGCCGAGATACTCGTAGCGCGGGAGCGCTTCGAAAAAGGCGGCGAGAATGGGCCCCGGCTGGAGGCTCATTGCAAAATGCGTCCGGACACGAAGGAAGTGTAATGGTGAGCGAGGAGCTTCGACGCGCGGTCCCTGCCCAGGCCGAGAGAATGCTCTGGGACGCGGCTCTGGCGCACCTCGAGCAGGGAATCCTCGTGGCCGACGCCCTCGAGCCCGACTACCCGATCGTTCTGGTGAGCCCGAGCTTCACGCGGATCACCGGCTACTCGACCGAGGAGGTTCTGGGAAAGAACTGCCGGTTTCTCCAGGGAGCCGAGACCAGCCCGTCCGCCGCGGCGGAGCTGCGGTCCGCGCTCGAGGAGGGGCGTGCCACCACGGTCGAGATCCTGAACTATCGCAAGAACGGACAGCCCTTCTGGAACGAGGTCTCCCTGGCGCCCCTTCGCGACGCGGCCGGGCGGATCACCCACGTGGTGGGACTCCAGAACGACGTCACGAAGCGGCGCGAGCTGGAAGAGCAGGTCCGGGTGTCTCAGCGCATCGAGGCCGTCGGAAGGCTGGCCGGCGGAATCGCTCACGACTTCAACAACCTCCTGTCCGTGGTGCTCGGCTACGTGGATCTCATCGAGGTACGGCACCAGGAGGTCGTCGGCGAGGAGCTCCACGAGATTCGCAGGGCCGCCGAGCGGGCCGCCGAGCTGACCAAGAAGCTGCTCGCGTTCTCGCGCCGCCAGGTTTTCGAGACGCGGATCCTCTCTCTCGCAACGGTCGTGCGGGAGCTCGAGAAGATGCTGGTCCGGGTGCTCCCCGAGAACGTGAAGCTCGTCGTTTCCCCGGCGCCGTCACTGTGGCCGATCGAGGCCGACTCGGGGCAGCTCGAGCAGGCCCTCCTCGAGCTCGCGCTCAACGCGGGGGACGCGATGCCCCACGGCGGCACGGTGAGGATCGGGATCGAGAACTGCGAGCTGGACGCCGAGTTCGCCTCTCTGCACCCCGGCTCGCGGCCTGGCCCGTACGTGAGGCTCTCGGTCGTCGACGACGGCGAAGGCATGACGCTCGAGGTGAAGAGCCGTCTCTTCGAGCCCTTCTTTTCCACCAAGGGCCCCGGGAAAGGGACGGGCCTCGGTCTCCCCACCGTGTACGGCATCGTGAAGCAGAGCGGTGGGGCGATCTACGCGACGAGCGAGCCCGGCAAGGGCGCGCGTTTCGACATCTACCTCCCGAAGGCCCACGGCGCCGCCGAGCCCGGCCCGCCCCCGAAGCGTGAGCTGGTGCTCAGCCCCGGAGTCGAGAAGCTCCTCGTCGTGGAGGACGACCCGGCGCTCCGGCGGCTGGTCACGGGCCTCCTGCGCCGGGCAGGGCACACCGTGCTCGAGGCGGCCAGCCCCGAGGAAGCCCTGGCACTCGCCGAGACGCCGGAGAGTGAAGACGTCGCGCCCCCCGTGACCGCCGTCGTCCTTCCGGGGCCCCCAGGAGACGCGCCCGCCCGGAGCCGCCGGGGGGGCCGTCCGGGCCTCCGGATCCTCTTCGTATCGGGCTACGCCAACCTCCGCCTCACCGACGAGGATCTCCACTCACTCGAGGCGGGCTTCCTGCAGAAGCCGTTCTCCGGAGCCGCGCTGACCTCCCGCGTGCGCCGCCTCCTCGACGTGAAGGTGGGGGCGTGAGCGTCGAGCCGCGGGCGCTCGGCGGAAACGTCCTGGTGGTGGACGACGAGGCGTCGTTCCGGCGGCTCCTTCGCGACCTCCTCACGCTGCACGGTTTTCAGGTGCACGAAGCGGGCTCGGGGGAGGACGCGCTCTCGATCCTCGCCGAGAGGTCCATGGACGTCGTGCTCCTCGACCTGAACATGGACGGCATGTCGGGGCACGAGGTCCTCACCTGGATCCGCGCCGACAAGACCACGGCGTTCATCCCGGTGGTGATGATCACCGGGGGCGCGACCACCGAGGAGAAGCTCCGGGCTCTCGAGGAGGGCGTGACCGACTTTCTCGCCAAGCCGTTCAAGACCGAAGAGCTCCTCGCGCGCGTGCGTTCGTCGATCCAGATGAAGCGCGCGACGGACGCCCTCGAGGACGCCGAGAACGTCATCATCGCGCTCGCCAAGGTCATCGACGCACGGGATCCCTACACGTGCTTCCACAGTGATCGCGTCTCCTGGTACGCCGGGCATCTGGGCGAGGCGATCGGTGTGCGCGGCAAGGAGCTGGATGCCGTGCGGAAGGGCGGGCTCTTTCACGATCTGGGCAAGGTCGCCGTTCC
>CAZXSG010000336.1:0-5382 GCA_964643185.1 uncultured Holophagales bacterium | reverse complement strand
CGGCTCGAGGGTCACGGCGTGGGGCCGCTGTCACCGGTCGCGACCAACGGCACGGAGGCCGGCCGCGCGCAGAACCGGCGCGTGGAGCTCATCGCGCGTTAGCGGGCTTTTCGCGCGGTACCCTGCGACGTGGCGTTTCGCACGCTTCCCGACGACGAGCGCCGGCCCATCGCGCTGGCGCTCCTCACCGTGACGGCGCTGGCCTCGCTCGAGGGCACCGTCGTGACCACGGCCATGCCCACCATCGTGGGCGAGCTCTCGGGGCTTTCCCACTATTCGTGGGCGTTCTCCGTGTACCTCCTCACCGCGACGCTCTCGATGCCGGTCTACGGGCGCCTGGCGGACCTCCAGGGCCGGAGGCGCCTCCTCCTCGTGTCGATCGCGCTCTTCCTCTCGGGCTCTCTGGCCTGTGCCCTCGCGCCCACGATGGGCACGCTCATCGTGGCGCGCGCTCTCCAGGGCCTCGGGGCCGGCGGGCTCGTCCCGATCTCGCTCACGATCACGGGCGACCTCTTCTCCCTCACCGAAAGGGGACGCGTGCAGGGCCTCTTCAGCGCCGTCTGGGGACTCGCGGGCGCCTTTGGACCGGCGGCCGGAGCGGCCCTCACCGTGCACCTCGGGTGGAGGTCGGTCTTCGCGATCAACCTTCCCATCGGGCTCGCCGCCGCGGCCGTCGTCGCGGCGCGCCTGCCCCGCTCGGCCGGTTCGGGAAAGGGGCGCCTCGACGTTCCCGGCACGCTCGTCTTCACGCTCGGCACGAGCGCGCTCCTCGTCGCCTCGACGCCCGATCTGGCGGCGAAGGGCGGGGCCTGGATCGCGCTCCTCTTCGGGCTCGCGCTCCTCGCGGTCTTCGTGCTGAGGCAGCGGAACCGCCCCGACGCGCTGCTGCCCCTCGGGCTCCTCGTGCGCCGCGAGACCCTCGTGCCCGTTCTCTCGGGCGTCGGGCTCGGCGCGATCGTATACGCGGTGACGACGTACGTGCCGCTCTACGTGCAGGGCGCGCGCGGAGGCGGCGCGGGCGCGGCCGGGGCCGTGCTCACGCCCATCGTGGTGGGCTGGGCGGTGTCCGCGGCGCTGGCTGGACGGCTTCTTCCCAAGACGGGCTTCCGCCGCGCGGCCGTCCTCGGCGCGGCGCTCACGTTTCTCGGCTGCGCTGGTCTCGCCTGGGTGATGACATCGGGCGCGCCCGTCGTGCTCTTGAGCGTCGCGTCGGCGCTGGTGGGCTGCGGGTTCGGGCCGTCGGGCATGGCGCAGGTTCTCGCGATGCAGAGCGCCTCGGGGCCCGAGGAGCGCGGCATCGCGACGAGCCTCGTGCCGTTCTTCCGATCCCTCTCGGGGGCGCTCGCCACGGCGGCGCTGGGCGCGGTGCTGGCGGCCGGGCTGGATTCGCGGCTCGGGCCTCTCGGCGACCGGGCCTCGGCGCTCCTCGCGGGTCAGAGCGTCGCTGCGAGCGGGAGCGCCGCGGGGATTCCGGTGGCCGTGTTTCAGGAGGCGCTCGGCGAGGCCCTCCGGCCCGTGTTCTTCACGATGGCGGCCGTCGCGCTCCTCACCCTCGTGGCGGCGTTTTTCTTCGTCGAACCGAAGGAAGAAACTTCCTTCGGCCCGTGATCGGGTCTTTCCCCGCGGGCGGATCTCGACGATGCTATTCGCCATGCTCCCGCGGACTCTCCGGCTGGCTCTCTTGTGCGCCCCGCTGTTCGCGCTGCGGCTGTCTGTCGGGTCTGTAGCAAGCGCCGCCCCGCCGATCGTGGTCGACACGTTGCCGGCCTCCCTCGCCGGCACCTGGCAGATCGCGTTCGGAGATCCGCCGGGTGGCGTCGCCTCTCTCGCGGCGCTCGCGTTCCGCGACGTCGCGGTGCCCGGCCTCTGGCAGCAGCAGGGGCTCTCCGAGGAGGACGGCACCGTGTGGTACCGCGTCGAGCTGGAGCTCACCACGGCCGCGCGGCGGTCGCCGCTCGCGTTCACGTGCGCGAGGATCCGAGACGTCGACGAGGTCTATCTCGACGGCGTCCCCGTGGGAAAGACGGGCCGCTTCCCGCCGCGCTACGACAAAGGCACGCTCGTACCGCGGCTCTACGAGATCCCCGTGGACCTCACGCGGGACCCGGGCCGGCACGTCCTCGCGATCCGCGTCCATAACCCGGGGCCGCGACCCGGCGGCCTGGAGTCGGCTCCGCGCCTCGAGGAGCTGGTGCCCGCGCTGCGGCGGGAGAGCGCCGCCGAGCTGCGCACGGCGATCCTCGCGGCCGTGCCCGCGTCGCTCGGCTTCTTCGCGCTGCTCCTCTTCGCCCGGAACAGCGGCAGCGACGAGCTCCTCTGGTTCTCGCTGTTCGCGTTCGGAACGGCCGTCTTCCAGACGATCTGGCTGCCCAGCGTGACCCACTCGGGGATTCCCCTCACGCTGCTCTTCCGGTTCAGCATCGCCGGGGCGTTCTTCCTCCCCGGCCTCTACGCGATCTTCATGCTGCGGTTCTTCGACCGCGAGCTGACGCGCGTTCACCTGGCGCTGTTCGCGACGCTCGGGCTCTTCTCGCTGGCGTGCTTCGTCTGGCCCGTGCCGGATGCTCTCTACCGGCTCCTGCCGGTGGCCTACGTGTTCGTGACCGCCATCGTGGCCGTCACGTTCCAGATCCTGATGAGGGATGCCCGCCGCGGGCTGCCCTACGCGCGCGTGCTGCTCCCGGTCCTCGCGCTCCTCGCCCTCGCCGTGTTCCACGACATCGCAGACGACCTCGGGCTCTTCGGCGCGCACAGCCTCGACGCGCTGCTCTATGGCCCGGCGCTCCTCGTCTTCCTTTCCGTCGTCATGCTGCTCATGGCCGAGCGCTTCGCGCGGCTCCGCCTCGCGGCCTCGACCGACCCGCTCACGAGCCTCGCGAACCGCGGCGCCCTCTTCGACCGCACCAACCTCGAGATCGCCCGCGCGAAGCGCCGGCTGCACCACGTGGCGCTCGCCATCCTCGACGTCGACCACTTCAAGAAGTGGAACGACCGTTTCGGCCACGTGGCGGGAGACCGCCTCCTCGTGGCCGTCGCCAAGGCGCTCCGCGAGAGCGTGCGCGACACCGATCTCGCGGCCCGCTTCGGAGGCGAGGAGTTCGTCGTGCTCCTGCCCGAGACCGACGAGGCTCAGGCCCTGGTGGTGCTCGAGCGCATCCGCCTGGCGGTTTCGGCGATCCGTCTGCCCGGCATTGCCGAGGGCGTGACGATCAGCTCGGGCCTCTCGGTGCTGGAGCCCAGCGTCACCACGTCGGTCGCGCCGTCCTCGTGGCTCAGGCGCGCCGACGGCGCGCTCTACAAGGCCAAGGCCGGAGGCCGGAACCGCATCGTCGTCGCGACGCGGGCCCCGGGCGGCAGCTCGGCCGGCTCGGGCTCGGGCATCCGGCCGCTCAGCGGCACGAGCAGAGGAGCCTGATCGATGAAGACCTCGCGCGTCACGAGCGGCACGCCCTGGGAGCAGCATTTCGGGTACGCCCGCGCCGTGCGCCGGGGGGCCTTCGCTGCCGTCTCGGGCACCGTCGCCTCGGATCCCTCGGGACAGCCTCTGGGCGGCGACGCGTACGAGCAGACCCGGGCGATCCTCAGGCACATCGGCGAGGCGCTCGTGCTCCTCGGCGGCACGGGGCTCTCCGAGGTGGTGCGGCTTCGCGTGCTCTTCGCCGACGCCGGCATCGCCGAGGGCTTTCGGCGCGCTCTCGAGGAAGCCTTTCCGGCCGGGGCGCCCGCGCTCACGGCGCAACGGGTGGTCGCGCTCGTCGACCCGGCCTATCTCCTCGAGATCGAAGCCGATGCGATCCTCTCTCCCGAGCCCCTCGCCCGGCGCGCCGAGGACGTTCCGGGCGACGAGCAGGCCGATTGATCCTGTAGCATCGCCGGGCAGATTTCGAAGACCCAGGGAGGCGCGACTCATGTTCGATTGGGCCAAGCAGCAGCAGGTCAACGACCTCCTCCAGAAGAAGGCGTTCAACCCCGCCATCGAAATCCTCCAGGAGGCTCTCAAGGAGAACCCCAAGGACCGCCGCGTGCGGCTCCAGCTCGCGGACGCGTTCGCGGCGGGGGGCTACCGCAAGGAGGCCACCGAGGCCCTCTCGGACCTGGCCGACGACCTCGCGCTCGAGGGCAAGGCCGCCCAGGCGATCGCCGTGCTCAAGAGGGTGCAGTCGCTGCGCCCGGGCCTGCCCGAGATCGAGCAGAAGATGGCCTACCTCATCAACCCGCAGAACCCGATTCCGGAGTCCTGGGCCTTCGCGCGGCTGCGCAACCTGCCGCCGACGCCCGAGCCCAAGCCGCTCGCCGTACCGGAGCCCGAGCCCGAGACGCCCCGCGAGGCGCCCAAGCCCGAGCCGACGGCCGCAGAGAAAGCGATCCAGCAGAGCGTGCTGTTCAAGGACTTCGATGCCGAGGAGCTCCTCGCGGTAATCCGCGGCCTGACGCTCAAGAGCTTCGACCCCGGCGCCATCGTCGTCACCGAGGGGGAGCCCGGCGGGAGCCTCTTCGTCATCACCTCGGGGCGTGTGCTGGCGTTCGTGAAGAACGCCACCGGCCGGAACGTCCCCATCCGGGAGCTTTCCGAAGGCGACTTCTTCGGCGAGATGTCGATCCTCTCGGGCAACGCGCGCTCGGCCACAGTGACCGCCGCCTCTCACTGCGACCTCCTCGAGCTCGACATGCACACGCTCGCCGCGATCGAGAAGTCGCATCCGCGTGTCCGCAACGTGCTCCTCGACTTCCACGACCAGCGCGCGGGCAACACCCTCGAGGCCGCGATCCGGGCCGCGGGAATTCCGCTGAAGCCGGTCCGCAAGAAATCGGCGATCCGTAAGAAAGCCCCCAAGGAACCCGAAGTCGCCCCAGCCGCCCCCGTCACGGACGCGCGCCCCGCCCCTGAAGAGGGCTGATTGGGCCGGGCCGTGCGTGGGGTCACGCGCGGCTCTTTCCGAACTTCGTTAGCATGGGGCGCTTTCTCAGGAGGCCCCCATGCGTCACATTTTCCGTCTCTCGCTTTGTCGTGCGCTCCTCGCCGCTGCCGTTCTGTCTCTCGCGGGCGAGGCCCGGGCCGTCATTCCCACCTCCGAGAGAGACGCGCTCATCGCGATCTTCAACGCGACGGGCGGCATCTCCTGGTCGAGCAAGCGGGGCTGGCTGGGCGGGCCCGGCTCGGAGTGCTCCTGGGAAGGAATCCAGTGCGACCAGGGGAACACCCCGGTCGTCACGTTCTACCTGAACGGGAATAACATCCGCGGGGCCCTGCCGCCGCAGCTCGCGAACCTCCCGCACCTCAAGGTCCTGAACCTTTCGTACAACCCGCTGGGTGCCTTTCCCTCCGCTCTCGGGAGCCTCACCAAGCTCGAGGAGCTGAACCTCCAGAGCGGTGAGAGCACC
>CAZXSG010000335.1:0-5389 GCA_964643185.1 uncultured Holophagales bacterium | reverse complement strand
CAGCTGGGCCTCGACCGACGTGGAATCGCTGACCGCGCCCACGAGGTCTGAAGCGTCGGCCGAGGGCTCGAGGAGGTCGTCGTCCTCGAGGTCGGCCGCCAGCTCGCGAAGGCCAAACGATTGCGGCCCGCCGTCGACCTTCCCGCCTTCGAGGAGACGCCGCAGACGCGCGGCCACCTTGCGGAGGCTGGAGGCGAGCGCGGCCGTGGACGACGCCATCAGCCGATGGAAGCCGATGAGGAGCAGCCGGCGCTGGTTGCCCTGGAACGCCGCGAGGTTCGGCTCGAGGAGGTAGCGCGTGACGTCTTCGTAGAGCGAGCGCTCGTCGACGGTCATGGGGTATTCGAAGAGCCGTGCCTGCCGGTCCACGAACGGCCGGCTCAGGAACTCCTGGGCCTGCCGCCGCAGCGTGCGCTTGAGAACGACCTGGATGCGCCGTCGCAGCTCGTGCGACTGGCCTTCCACGACGGCCCGCTCGTCGCCGTCGCAGAACGTGCGCCGGAACGTCGAGATGTCGCCGAGGAGCGTGCCCGCGGGATCCACGAAGCGCACGAGCGCCCACAGCTCCTTGAGGTTGTTCTGAATCGGAGTCGCGGTGAGGAGGAGAACGGGCGTGCCCGTCTGCCGGACGACCTCGAAGAGGCGTCCCGCCGTGTGCGCGGCCGGAGCGTCGTCTCGCATGTCGCCGCTGGCATCGAAGCGGCGGTGGAGGCCGGCGAAGACCTCGTGCGCCTCGTCGATCACGATGAGGTCGAAGGCCCCGCCCGCGAGGATCGCCTGCTGGCCCCGTTCGCTGCCCGCGGCCTCGCGGCCCACGAGGAAGACGCCCGTGCCGTCGAACGCGCCGGCCGCGGGCCACTCGTCGCGCGCCTCGATGCCGAAGAGCGTGAACAGCTCCTGCCGCCACTGGCCGAGAAGCGGCTTGGGCACGACGAGGAGGATGCGCTGAGCTCCTTCGGCCCGGAGCTGCGCGACGACGAGCCCCGCCTCGATGGTCTTCCCGAGCCCGACCTCGTCGGCCAGGATGCAGCCGCCCTCGCCGAGGCGCGAGAGCGCGAAGATGACGGCCTCGATCTGGTGGGGGTTGGGATCCACGTGGCCCGCCCGCTGCGGGGCGGCGTAACGCCGGCTCTCGTCGGAGCGGCGCAGCCTCACGAGGTCTTCGGCGTGGTAACGCCTCTGGAGCGGGTGGAGGGTCACCGGTCCGAGTGTATTCGAAGGGCGCCCGGCCCGACCGGTCGGTAGAATCCCGGCCCGCCGGGGCCGTTGCGGGCCTGGCATCGCGAGGAGGAGAGCTCATGAAGAACGGTCGCTGCCCCGGGTGCTCCAGCACTGAGGTCTTCCATCAGCCCGGGCATCACGCCCAGAGCGAGAAGATCACGCTCAAGACGGGCGTCCTGAGCAAGGGGACGGCGCCGGACCGTTACGTCTGCGGGTCCTGCGGCCGGGTCGAGCTGTACATCGTCGAGGGGGACGACCTCGAACTCGTGCGTCAAACCTGGGATCGCGTGTCAATTCACGGCTGACGCTCACCATCAGGCGAGGTCACGGTCTCGACGTCCCTGATGGTGAGCCGTCTCCGGGAATCTGACTGGAATATTCGGTTCAATGATGCTCGTTTCGACCGCGCGATATAGCGATCAGCGCACCCTCTGGCCCAACTCTGGACGGCACGTCCTGGCCCAGTACACAGACGAGCATCTCGTGGTTTACCAGGCCTATCGACCATCCATCGCCGAGTACGCCGTCGCGCACCAGCGCTTCGGCGGCGAGTTCAGCTTCTCCCGGATGTCATGGATCAAACCTGGTTTCCTCTGGATGATGTATCGCTCAGGATGGGCGACGAAGCAGGATCAGGAGGTCGTCCTCGCGCTTTTCGTTCAGCGTTCCGCCTTCGTGTCGATCCTTGAGCAGGCGGTTCCTTCCACATTCTGGTCCGGCAGTTATCCGTCCGAGGCCGACTGGAAGGGCGCGGTTTCCCGATCGGACGTCCGTCTGCAGTGGGATCCTGATCATGAACCAACCGGTGGCCCGCTCCCGCGACGAGCGATCCAGATCGGCGTCCGCGGCGCCGTTCTCCGCTCCTTGATGACGGAATGGCTTCTTGGCATCGAGGACCTCACAGAATTCGTTGCCGAGCAACGCGGGAGGATCGCGAACGATCCCGGAGGCCTCGTCACCCCTGAAGAGCGTGTGTTCCCCGTCCCCTACGAGCTCGCGTCGCGAATCGGCGTGGAACGGGCGCCCGGCGGCTGAACACCCGACAGGGGCGCGGCGTGGCGCCCAGCCGATCAGGCTCTTGACGGCGTGACCGAGATATGTCACCGTCGACCCGTGGCCCTCTTCAGTAGCTCTTCCCGCTGAGTTCCGACCCCGACAGGGGTCCTCACGGAGAGTGCGCTAGCGGCCTAGCACCCGGTCTCGAAAACCGGCATGCGTCCACAAGACGGGGGATCGACACCTCCACTCTCCGCCACCTTTCCATTTCCCGGGGCGGACGTGTCTGTCGGTTTGGCACAGCGGCCTGCTACGCCGCGACCCGCAAGGTCCGAGGGTTCGACTCCCTCCCGCCCCGCCACTCTCCACTCGCTGAACCGCGGGCTCGCTGACTCCCGCGGTCTGCGGTGGTGCCCAGGGTGGGATTCGAACCCACAACACCCGGCCTCTCAGACCGGTGCGTCTGCCAATTGCGCCACCTGGGCTATCTCGGTTTCGCCCTCTGTCGGTGCCCACACTTTGCCCAGGGCGGGATTCGAACCCGCAGCATGCGGTGTCTGAGACCGCCGTGTTTTCCAGTTTCACCACCCGGGCACACGTGCAGCACGACGACAGAGTTCAGGAACGTCTCGGGGGCGGAAAAGCAAAAGCCCCCTTCAGCCGCTCACTGAAGGGGGCCTGCATGGCCGATCGACCACAGTCAGGCTACGCGAACCCCTCCAGCAGCGGCGACGTAAGGTTGCCGCTCGACGCCACCAAGGCTAAGTTCGGAGTGGTGTTCCAGGAGCACATGACTGAGTGAATATGGGGACCGCGCACGGTTCTGTCAAGACGTTTTCGGCGACCGGACGGACGGCTTGGCCGAGGCTGCGGCCGAGGAGCGTGCCGCTCGGCGCGGTAAGCAGGCCGCCTCGCTCATGCGGCGGACGCTGGCATGGCCCGCCGCCAGCGCGGCGCGAACCGCGGTCGCTATTCCCCCGAGAACTCGGCCTCATGCGCAGCGATGGCCTCCAGGAGCGTTGGATAGCCACCACCTCGCTCCTCTGGCGCTGCCTCGCCGAACAGCTGAACGAACTGCCTATCGAGGTGCCCCACTTGCTCTGAGTCGCCATCGCGAACGAAGTCCTTGCTCTGCACCGAGTACGGGCCATCTGGCAGCATCTTGAAACAGCGATACCGGACCAGGGCGCGAGTCCCATCATCACCAGGCCTCACCCAAACGTCAATTGACTGGTAGTACTTCACACTAGCTGCCGGCAGCTACGCCAGCTCCTCCCGCGCAAGGTCGCTGACCCACGACAGATCGTCGACCGCCAGACCAAAGCGGTGCAGAAACGCGGACAAAGCGCCCCGAGCACGTGCGGCCTCCCCCAGTATTCGCGTCCCTCCCGTCGTTTGGTAGTTGTAACGCATCAGGAACACAGCCGTTGCTGGGTCCACCTGCACTCGCGTCGCGAGCGACACGTCCAGATCATCGACACCTTCAGTGAAGACGAGGCCAAAGCGTGCGCTCAACTCGCCAGGCTCCAGCTTCAGGACCGCCAACGCAATATCGAAACTCTCCCCACACTCAGTATTCATCGGCTTTGGTCCATCGTATGGGCGTTCGTTCAGCGACGCTCTGATCTTAGCAAGCGGCACGCGACTTGGACCACCCGGACACACGTCACGAGCCCCGGGTCAGCCGGAGGACGATGAGCGCCGGCCCCTGCCCTTTCGGCCCCGCCTCGAAGCCATCAGGACGGCCGGCGAGGCCGTCGTAGAACGCCAGACGCAGATCGGATCCCACGGTTTCGAAGAGCATCCACCCACTCCCCTTCGCGCCTCCGCTACGCTCATCCGACGCCACGCGAAACGCACCACTCGGGGAGTCGGGGACTTCCGTAATCACGAAGCTCTGCGCACGGCCGCCCGACGTGACGGTGAGCCGCCCGCCCTCGAACGAAACGAGCGCCCCGTCCAGCTCCCGGTCGTGCGCGATTTCCCCGTCCTTCCGCCCCTCGACCACACGCCACGATCCGGCCAGGCTGCGCGGCGCCGGGGCGCCGTAGTCGCCGCCCGTTGGCACGGGCGGATCGGGCCGCAGCCCGGCTTCAGGTTGGCTTTCCGGCGCGGGAGTGTCCAAGGGACGAACGGCAGCGACGGCAGTGACGATGGCGGTGGGTACCGGGATTGCCTCCAGATCGCGGGCGCTGCGTGCGAACCAGGCCCGGTCGTCGAAGAGGTTGTTCCGCAGGCGCATCCAGTCGTTCGCGAACGGAGCCTTCGGGGCGTTGGCCGGGACCCTCTTCACGATGCCCGCGAGGCGCTTCAGCTCGAGCGACTCGAGGAGGAGGAACTTGGACGTCGTGCCCTCCTTCACGCGTCCCGCCACGCCTTCGAGCCGCTTCGCGAGCGCCGCGCGGCGTTCGTCGTCCCACGGCCCGGTCGCGAAGACGAGCCGGTCGATCGCGAGGATCTCTTCCTGGTAGTCCTCCGCCACGAGGAGGACCGGCTCGGGAGCAACCTGGCTGAAGTCCGCGTCTCCGGAGCAGCCGGTGACCGCGACCGCGAGGACGAGAACGGCGGCGCTGAGGGTCTGGTTCGTAGCCATACGGTCAGTATGATTCGCGAGGCTCCGATTGGTTCCCGGCGCGCGGTATCTTCCTCCCCATGCTGAGCTCGCGACCCCTCGTTCCGTTCCTGGTGTGTCTCGCTTTGTTGGCGGCACCCAGCCCGGCAGGGGCCCAGGACGCTCTCGAGCGCGCCGTCGACGAGGTCCTCGCCGAACCCCTGCGCGACCGCCGCTTTTCCGGAGCGGTCCTCGTGCGGCAGGACGGAAGGACGCTTCTCCGCACGGCCTACGGACTCGCCGACCGGGAGCTCGGAACACCCAACACGCCCGACACGCCTTTCATCATCACATCGGTCGCCAAGCACGTGCCGGCCGCGCTGCGCTTGCTCGCGCGGCGTCCATGCGCGTCGTAGCTATAAGCGGCGACATCGGCAATGCCAGGGCTAGCGTCGGCGGTTGCGGTTGCGGTTGCGGTTGCGGTTGCGGTGCGCACGGACACAAGCTGCGATGCCGCATTCCATCGCAGGATGAAGCTGCCCCTGGCGGTCGTGATGTGTCGCGGCAGGCCGGCTGCGTCATGCTGCTCGCCGGGCGCTTCGCGACTAATGCCGGGTTCTG
>CAZXSG010000334.1:0-5393 GCA_964643185.1 uncultured Holophagales bacterium | reverse complement strand
AACGCGGGCCACGGCCTCGGCGCGATCCTGTTCGGCCTCGTGTACGGCTACTTCGCGCTCGTCGAGGCGAATTTCTTCTTCGGATCGCCGTTCCTTCTCGCGGTGGGCGGCCTCGCGCTCGCGAGCTACCTGCTCCTCGCGAAGCGCTACTGGTTCAAGACGCCGTTCACCGGCGTCCTCGTCGCGAGCGTCGCGTACGTCGCGGGCGTCGTCGCGGGGCTCTGGGCTCGCTGAGGGCTCCGGGCTCGCTGAGGGCGCCGGGCGCGCTGAGAATCAGGGCTCGTCGACGACGCCCGACGCGCGGATGAGCTCGTCGGGCGAGAGCTGGCGGCGCAGGCGCCGCTCGGGAAGCGGCCCCCCGCCGGTCACGGCGGCGAGCAGCCGCTCGAGGTCCTCGCGGTAGGAGCGCGGCCCCGGGTCCATCGCGAGAGCGCGCTCGAGGAGCGTGCGGGCACGCCCGCGGTCTCCCCGATGAGCCACCTCTTCACCCAGAACCCCGAGCGCCTCCGCGAAACGCGGACAGAGCCTCACGGCTTCTTCCGCATCGCCTTCGAGGAGCGCTCGCCGCGCGGCCCGATACGCGTCCAGCTCGCCGTTCAGGAGGGCCTGTTCCGCGGGAACGACCGGAGCGGGCATCGGGCTCGTGCCCCGGTCATCCGCGAGCACCGCCTCGAGATCGACGGGAATGTAGGCCCCGGACGTGTGCGGCGCGGCGGCCACCCACGCCCTCTTCTTCCCCAGCTCGAAGACGACGCTCTGCGCCGCGATGTCGCCGGCGAGCGCATTCCGGTTTCCGAAGCCCGCGTCTCCGCCGTTCGCCGTCGACCGGTCCCGGAGCATCTCGACGGCGCCTTCCACGGTCACTGGCCCGCCGGCCGGCCCACCGGTCAGGAGAGCCGAGAGCCGCGCGACCCGGGCCCGCGTCGTGGCGTCCTTCGCGAGGGGAAACGCCAGCTTCGTGGACTCGTTCCCCACGACCTGCGGGCTGCCCTCGCCCCAGATCACGTCGCTCCGCCCGGGCGAGAGCTCGAGCACGGCCGTCCGCCCCGTGCGGCCGTCGGCCATGAGGATGAGATCCGAGACGAAGACGTTCGCGCCCCGCAGCCGCGCGATCGCCCCCTCGAGCGTCGACTCCCGCTGGAGCACGTCGGCGAGGAGGAGCCCCATCGGCGTGCCGGTCTTTCCGCTCGGGCCCCCGGCAATCGACTGCACCGCGACGCCGATTCCCTCGCGGTTGAACCCCGAGACGACGCCGAGCATCCCGCCGAACGTCACCGACAGATACGGGATGCGTCCCTCGGGTGCGAACACGGCGACCAGCTTCTCGCGGTCCAGGATCTCGCCGCCCTCGAAGTCGAAATTCCGTGCGAGAAGGGTCTCCGTGGACCTCCCCTGAGGAGGCGCGAGAAAGCCCGTGCAAAGAGCGCTCAGCCCCGGCGCGTCCACGAAGCGCTGCGACTCCTCGTGCAGCGCATGGAGCCAGAGGATCCGCGCGTACGCGTCCTTCGAGCCCGGATCGAAGCCCTCGGCCAGACCGGCGATGGCGAGGTCCAGCTCCGGCGGTATCTCGCGGGCGAGCCCGCGGAGCCGGAGCTTCGTGAGCGTGAGGATTCCTTCGCGGAGGAGCGGGCTCGGGATCAGCGCGCGGAACAGCTTGTGGAGGTGCCGCTCCTGGACGTCCATGCGCGTCCTGGTGAGCCGCCCGAACGATCGGCCCATCTCGTAGGGCGTGCCCGCGAAACGGCCCACGAGGATTCCCTGGCCCGGTCCGTCGCGGCGAATCCAGGACGTCCCGTGGCGCCGGACCCCACCTTCGGAAACGGGCTCGACGCTGCTCGCGACGCGCACCGCCGGGCGCGGCATCGCGCACCCTGCCAGGGAGAGGCACAGGACGACGGCGAGAGCCCGCCTCACGCCGTCTCCCAGAACGGCTCGAACCGGTACCACTGCTCGGGGTTCTCGCGGATGAGCCTCTCCATCACCGCGACGAAGCTCGCGAGCGCCGTCCGCACGGCGGGCTCGCGGGCCGCGCCTCGGGCGCGTTCCACGCGGATGGGGTCCTCGATGACGATGCGGTACGAGAAGCCGTCGGGCTGCTGCAGCACGAACGCCGGGAAGACGGGGACCTCCGCCTGCTGCGCGATGAAGAAGGGCCCCGCGGGAAACGACGCCCGCTCGCCGAAGAACGGCATGGAGAAACCCGTGCCGGAGACGTCGCGATCGCCCTGCATCGCGACGATGCCGCCCTCCTCCAGCGCGCGGAGGATGGGCACCGACGCGAAGGGGCTGGAGGTCACCTCGATACCCTTCACGCCGAGCCGCGCTCGCGAGAGCGCCCGATGCTCTTCCACGACGGGCGACGGATCCCGCGCATAGACGGCGCTCACGTTCTTCATCCCGAGCCCCTTGAGGAAGAGCCCGCCCAGCTCGAAGTTGCCGACGTGCGCCGTGAGCATGATCGCGCCCTTGCCGCCCGCGACCGCGGCCACGAGGCCGTCCTCGCCGCGCCGCGAGGTCACGAGCACGGACGGGTCCAGGCCTTCCCGCTCCGAGTAACGTACCAGATCGATCCACTGCCGCGAGTGCCGGCGCAGCATCTCGCGTCCCACCTCCTCGACCTTGCGGTGGTACTTCGGGAGGCCCAGCACGCGCGACGTGTTCTCGAGAATCGCGTCCTGCACGTGCTCCCGCTCCCACATGGCCCGTTCGGCCGTCACCTCGGCGAGCCGGGCCAGCCACACGAGGGGCAGAGTCCGCGCGAGGAAGCGGAACGTCGGGAACCAGAGGCCGAACGTCGCGTTCGCCGTGCTGGAGACGACGGGAGGCGGCGCGGCGGGCTGTCCGGGCTGCCCGCTCAAGTCGTCCGGGTCGCCTGCACGAGCCCGGCAGCCCCCTCGAACGCACCGGCCCCTCTGAGGCGCTGCTGGAACTTGAACGAGTACGTGGCCAGGTGGAACAGCCCCGCCCAGAAGCGGGCCTTCCACGTCGGCTCGAAGACGCCTCCCGCGAGCACGGTGGTCACGCCGGCCTCGATCAGCCGGTTGGGCGACTTCGTGTAGAACGTCTCGAGGACGTGCGGCTGGTAGAAGCCGTAGACGAAGCGGCGGAAGCGCTCCACCGCGGCCTCGTACTTCATCGTGACGGGGAGGAAGTCGGCCTCGACCACGACTCCCCGCTTCGCGATCGCCTGGGCCGCGGCCTCGGCCGCGAGCTCCCCGGAGCGCATCGCGAGGAGCACCCCGGTGGAGAACACGGGATCCAGGAAGCAGGCGGCGTCGCCCACGAGCACCCAGCCGTCGCCGGCGAAGCGGGCCGCGGCGTAGGAGTAATCGGCGATCACGTGCGGCTTCATGGTCATCTTCGAATCCCGGAGAAGGTGCCTGACCTCGGGCGTCTCGGCGATCGCGGTGTCGAAGAACTGCTCGGCGTTGCCCGTCTTCTTCGCGAAGCGCGCGGTGGGCATCACGAGGCCCACGGAGGCCGTGCCGTCAGAAAATGGGATGAACCACCACCAGCCGTCCCGGGTGGTGATGATCACGATGTCTCCGCCCTCGGCCCCGGGGGCCCGGTCGAACCGGTCGACGTGCGTGAAAACGGCCACGCGCTCGAGGTTCGGATCCCGTTCCCGGCTGCCGTACTTCTTGGAGAGCAGGGCGTCGCGGCCGGTCGCGTCGATCACGACCTTGGCCTTCACGGTGCGGAGCTCGGTCTCTCCCGCCAGCTTCACGCGAACGCCCGTCGCCCGCTCACCCTCGAAGAGGACCTCCTCGACCCGGGTTTCCTCGAAGACCTTCACGCCGTTCTCTTCCGAGTGCCGGAGGAGGAGGTCGTCGAACTCCGCGCGCTTCACCTGGAACGCGCTGTCGTGCCCCTTGTCGATGCCCCTCGCGAACTTCACGAAGCGCGTGGCCTCGGTGCCCTGATGGTAGAAGCGGGCGCCCATCTTCACCTGCATCCCGGCGGCCTTCACCTTGGAGAGGGCGCCGATGCGCTCGAGAAGCGGCAGGTTGAACGGGAGCAGCGACTCGCCGATGTGGAAGCGCGGGAAGCGCTCCCTCTCGAAAACGACCACGGAACGGCCCGCTTTCGCGAGCACGGTGGCGGCCGTGGAGCCGCCGGGACCGCCACCGCAAACGATGGCGTCGACTTCTGAAGGTAGGTTCGGCATCCCTTCGATCTTATCTGGCGGAGAATCGAAACGATGCGCCCTTACACCGTTCATTTCGAGGTCCGTTTTCCGGAGGTCGATTCATATGGCGTCGTGTGGCACGGCCACTACGTGCAGTACTTCGAGGTCGTGAGGAACGCCCTCTCGGCGGCCGCCGGCATCACGCCGAGGCAGGCCCTCGAGGCCGGCTACAAGGTGCCCATCACGAGCTTCGGGCTCAACCTGAAGCGCCCCGCCCGGCTGGACGACCGGCTCGAGGTCGCCGTCACGCTGAAGGAGCCCCGCACCGCGATGCTGCTGATGGACTACGAGATCCGGAAGCTCCCGGAGAGGACGCTCCTCGTGACCGGCCACACGCAGCAGGTTTTTCTCTCACCGAAAGAGGAGCTTCTCCTCACGCTGCCCGGCCCGGTGAAGACGCTCGTGGCGCGCATCCTGGCGTTCCAGAACGGCGAGGGCGAGCTGACGGGAGAGGCGATTCCACTCAAACACTGATCCCGAGCTTCGGGAACGTCGCGACCGCGCGCGTGGGCTCCCCGGGCGGCGACTCCAGAGTGAGCGCGCCGCCGTGCTCCTTCACGATGCGCTCGGCGATGGGCAGGCCGAGGCCGGTCCCCGCGGGCTTCGTGGAGACGAAGAGCTTGAAGAGCTCGCGGGCCTTCTCGTGCGGGATGCCGGGTCCGCGATCCTCGACGCAGAGCCGCCAGGCGTTCGCATCCGCTTCGTCTTCGGTGACGCTCACGACCACCTCGCGGGCCGTCGCCCCTTCGGACTCCACGGCGTCGAGCGCGTTCGCGATGAGGTTCAGCACCACCTGCTTCACGCGGGCCTCGTCGAGGAGCGCCGGAGCGCCGCCGGGATGCGGCTTCAGCTCCAGGTGGATGTGGCGCCGCTCGGCCTCGGACGCGAGGAACGCCACGGCCTCCTGGGCCGGACCGTTCAGGTCGCCCGGCACGGGAGCGAGCGGCGAGGGACGCGCGTAGGCCAGGAAGTCCGAGAGGAGCTTCGCGAGGCGGGTCGACTCGTGATGCGCCGCGCGAGCCAGCTCCTCGGCCTTCACCCGCCCCGCCGGCACTCCGGCGGCCGAGCGCTGGAGGGCCTCCTCGAGGAGCTCGAGGTTGAGGCCCATGGCGTTCAGGGGATTGCGGATCTCGTGCGCGAGCCCCGCAGCCACATCGCCCAGCTCGGCGCGCCGCTCGGCCTCGACGCGGGCCTCCTCGGTGGC
>CAZXSG010000333.1:0-5399 GCA_964643185.1 uncultured Holophagales bacterium | reverse complement strand
ATCGAAGTCCCAGGAGTACGAGGGCGTCCTCACCGTGACCTCGAAGGACGGCAAGGTGCGGCGGAAATCCTGGAAGAGCTTTCGCGACGGCTATGCCGGCGACGCGCGGCAGCTCATCCGTTTCACCGGGCCGCCGGAGGTTCGCGGGGTGGGCTTTCTCTCCGTCGGGAAAAAGGGAAAGAGCCCCGATCAGTGGCTCTACCTTCCCTCGATGAAGCGCGAGCGGCGAATCGCATCGCAGGACCGCGAGGCCTCGTTCGTGGGAACGGACTTCAGCTACGAAGATCTCGACGAGCTCGACGAGAGCGCGTTCGAGGTCTCGGTCGAGCCCGCCGAAACCGAGGGAGGGCAGGAGTGTCACGTGCTCGAGCTGAGGCCCAAGGAGCGCTCGCAGTACGAGAAGAAGCGGGTCTTCGTGAGGAAGAGCGATCTCTACGTGGCGCGCGTGGACTCGTTCCGAAAGGGACAGAAAGAGCCGTACAAGCGCTTTCTGGCACTCGAGATCGCGGCCATCGACGGTCACGTCGCGGCGCGGCGGCTCGAGATGAGGGACCTGGGCAAGGGCTCGACGACGGTCGTCCTGCTCGAGAAGCTCTCGTTCGACGAGCCTCAGCCGGCCGACCGCTTCACGCTCCAGAACCTGAACCGGGAGGGAGGCGACTGAAGAGCGGGCCGGCCGTCGCGCTTCTCGCGGCGCTCGCCACCGGGCTCCCGGTGAACGCCCAGCGGCTCTCGGGCTTCGGAGAGGGCCGTCTCGACGCCTACTTCGCGCGCCAGAGCTCCCGGGATCCCGATGCGATCGGCTGGGGGCGCGTGCTCCTCACGGGAGAGGCCCCTCTCGGCACGCTGCGGTTCTCGATCACGCTCCGCGCCGAGGAGGCCACCTCGAAAGACGTTGCCGCTCTCGAGTGGGACCCGGCCGACCGGGATCTCCGCAGAACGCCCCTCTCGGTTCGCGAGGCCTGGGTCCGCGTGCCGCTCGCCTCCGGGCTCGACGTGACCCTGGGGCGCCAGACGCTGGGCTGGGGAAAGACCGACGGCTACTCCCCGGCCGATGCCTTCCTGCCGCGCGACCTGAGCGATCCCTCGGCCGACGAGAAGCTCCCGGCGTGGGGTGTCCGCGTGACGGGCTCGTCGGGCCCGCTCCGGGCCGACGCGTTCTGGGCCGTCACGACGACGCCCTGGAGGCTGCCGATCCTGGAGGGCCGCAACGCGCCGCTCCCGGTGCCGAACGCGTTTCTCGTGGACGGGGAGCAGCGTGTGCCGCGCGACGGCTTCTTCGCCCTGCGGCTCCTCGGAACGTATGGCGATTGGGACGTGGGTGTCTGGGGCCGGGGCGGAGTGCGCCCGGCGCCGCTCCTCGTCTTTCGCCTCGATCGCGTGAATCCCGCTCCGGACGGGTTCGAGATCCCGGTCGACCGGCGCTTCGTGCGCGAGGAGGGGCTCGGCGGGGAGGTCTCCCGCGTCGTCTCGGGATTCGTCGTGAGGGCGGAGCTCGCCGCGTTGTTCTCGAGGGACCCGGAGCTGGGTGACGCCCTGCTCTGGACGCTCGGCGCGGAGCGCTCTTTCGGAGACGGCACGCTGCTCGTGACGTTTGCCGCGAACGCCCGGCCCACGGCGATCTCGAAGACCCTGCTTCTCGACCGCGCTTTCCTACCCGGCCTCATTCTGGCCTGGAACCGCACGGAAGACTGGGGCAGCTGGCGGATCGCGTGGACTCAGGCGCTGGAGCACGGAGACGGTCTCGTGCGGGCCGAGGCCGCCTGGAACGTGACCGACGTCTGGCGGGTCGCGCCGGGAGTCGACCTACCGTATGGCTCGTCGAGCGGGCCGTTCGGAGCGCGAAAGAAGGGTCGCCGCGCCACGCTCGGCGTTCGCCGGAGCTGGTGACGCGGGCGAGAAGCCGGGTTCAGTAGGGCTGCTTTCGACCCGCCGCTACGCGAATGGAATTCCGAGCACCGTCGTACGCGAGAACGATCGGCTGCGGCTCCGATCGAAAGCGGTCGGGGCTCCACGAGCGCAGGAGTCCCGACATCGTGTCTCTTTGCTTTCGATCCCAGGAGCGGTCGATGGCTGCCGCGTCGTCGAGCAGGATCTCGTAGAACCGGCCGTCGACGGGGCGGCATTTCCGGCAGCTGATACGCAGGATCGGTCCGCCCTCGACACCGGCCGGCGCCCGGACTCTCTGGACCTCGGCCTTCGGGTCACCGCAAAAGAGGCACGTGCAGACTTCGATACGGATGGTCGTCGCCAGGTCCATGACCGCCTCCGGCGACCCGGATCTTAGGAACGGCGATGTGAAGTTCGCGTGAGGTCAGGAGGCCGGTGCCCCCATGGAGACGCGCGACATGGCCACGTGTCCCGCATGCGCCCCGTCGAGGAGGATCGCGTCGAGGGTCGTGCCGTCGCCCGTGAGACGCAGGAACCGGTCCGTCGAGAGGTCGGTTCGGTCGAGGGCCGCACACGGCAGCGCGGTCGCGAGGAGAAGGGCGAGGGAAACCCGTACGTTCTTCACGGCGCCTCCAGCGCGAGCGGCTGCGACAGGCGGATGAAGAAGAGCTCGCAAAGCGTGCCCGTGGGCTTCAGGTTTCCCGCGGCGTCGAAGCCCTGGAGGATGTCGAAGTCGTTGTCGTTCCCCACGACGATCGTCCAGGCATCCTGGATCGCGAGCCCCTCGATCTTCTCCGGGGTCTTCGTGCCCACGATCTGGTTGACGTCCACGACGAGCGTCTTGCGGGCAGGAACGACGGCGTTGGTCGCGAGGTCGGCGGGCGTGAGGGCCTCGAGGGAAGGCCGCTGCGCCGGGTCGTCCCACTTCGTGCCCAGGACGTTCGTGGCGGCCGAGAGATCGAGCGAGTAGATGCGGGCGATCTTGTCGGTGCGCTCGACGATGAGGAGCGTCGTGCGGTTCACCCACACGGCCTCGGAGATCTTCATGTCGGCCTGGTTCGTCTCTCCGAAGCTCTGGATCGTCTCCGTCACGAACGCGTACTCGGCGCTGGGCTGGCCCGTGGCGGTCGAGAGTGCGAGCACCCGGATGATGCGCGACGCATTGCCCGTCGCGGTGTCCGGGTTGCGGAGCGGGCTCTGGATGATGGTGAAGACGGTCGTGCCGTCCTTCGAGATCGCGATCGACTCGAAGCCGCGGTTGCCGCGGCGCTTGGCGTACACGGCGGGGAGCGTCTCGCTCACGGGATAGCCGCGGCTCGTGATGCCGGAGCCCTGGGGCACGTAGCGCATCTTCACGATGCCGTCGAAGCCGACGCGCAGGACGGACGGGCCGTACTCCTCGCAGATCCAGAAATCGCCGTCCGGCGCGCGCACGAGGCCCTCGGTGTCGAGGCCGTCCATGTTGAACGGGAGGGGCGTCGTCGCGGTGTAGTCGTAGGGCGTCTCGTCGACGTTCGGACGGTTCGAAAGGCCCGTCACCGGCTGACCGGACGTCGTGCGGAGGTACTTGGGCTCGTAGATCTTCAGCTCGGAGGGGGAGTCCGCGCCGGCCTGGACGCGCACGAAGAGAATCGCCGGATCGAACTCGGGCACCGGGAACGTGCGCCGGTTGCTGCCGCCCACGGAGATCTCGCCGTTGGGCCCGCGGTCGGTGATGGCCCAGAACGTGAGGAACGGGTCCCGCGGGTCCTTGAACAGGCCCGAGAAGATGCCGCCGATGCCGATCTTCCGGTCGTTCGTGACCGAGCCCGGGAAGTTCACGTTCTGGAGGGCGAGGGAATCCGGGTAGAGATACGTCGCCCGCAGAACGAGCGAGGCGTTGCTCGACGGGTTGTAGAGCGCGTCGCGCTGGGCCCTTTCGGAGGGCGTCTCCGGAGCTTCGGCGAGGGCCACACCCGAGACGAGGAGAACGGCGGCGGCGAAGGTACGTTTCATGAGGGCTCCTTCAGGAGCGCCGACTCTGACGAGGGGACGCGGAGGAGGCGTGAGGCGGAGATGAAGCCGCGGTGAACGCTCACGGCAGTGACACTCACCGGCAGTGACACTCACGCGGCCTCTTCTTCCTCGATCGGCTCGAGGCCCGAGAGGTCGCGCAGGAACGCGGCGGTGTGGAGCGCGAACGTCGAAGGACGCTCGAGCATGGGCGCATGCCCGGCGCCCGCCACGAAGAGCAACCGGGCGTTCGGGAGAAGCGCGTACATCTCGCGGGCCACCGAGGGTGGCGTCAGGCGGTCCTCGAGACCCCACAGGAGCAGCGTCCGGGCCCTCACGAGGCGGAGGCTTTCGCGAAGCGTGGTTCGCTTCACCTCGCGCGAGAGCGCGACGAGCGAACGGCGCCGGGCCGGGTTCGCGAGAACGCTCTCGACCTCGTTGATCTGGCTTTCCGAGACGAACGACGGATCCGCGTAGACGGTGCGGAGCGTGGTCGCGATCCAGGCCCGGGTGATGCGGCGGGGGAGGGATCGCGGAAAGCCCGGCTCCTCGAGGCCGGACGAGCCGGAGAGCACGAGGCCCAGCACGCGCTCGGGATGGGCCATCGCGTGCCGGAGAGCGAGGAGGCCGCCCAGCGAGCTACCCGCGAGGACCAGGGCATCGTTCGGGATCGCCTCGAGACGCCGGACGAGGAAGCTCTGCAGCGCATCCAGAGTCGTGAGGTCGCCGTGGCCCGTGGCGATGGGCATGTCGACCGCGTACGAAGGAAACCGCGACGGCAGGAGCGCCCTCACGGAGTCGAAGTCCGAGCTTCTGCCGAACAGGCCGTGGAGGAAGACCAGAGCGGGGGGATTCATCGGCATCACGGCATCACCTCGCGCTCAGTCTCCCGGGCTCCTGTCAAGCCCGGGGGTGCCGCCGGTGAAGACCCGATGAACCTCAGGGATGTGAGGTGCGCGCGGGGCCCGGCTCGGGCCTGCGCTCCGCGAGGTGCAGCCCCGCCGTGCCCACGAGGATGAGCGCGATGCACGCGATCCGCAGCGGGGCCATTCCGCGGCTCGCGGCCTCGATGAGCGCCGCTCCCGCCAGGGAGATACCCGTGTACACCGCGTAGCAGACGCCCGTCGGGAGCCTGTCGAGCGCCCGGGAGAGACAGTACGTCGACGAGATGCCGACGAGCAGGTACAGGAGAACGGGAAAGAGCTTGGTGAAGCCTTCCGTCCGCTTCAGCGTGACGATCCAGAAGATCTGGAGGATCGACGAGAGGACGAGCAAAATCCACGCCCGGCTCATCGCCGCCTCTCGGGCAGAAACGCGTGCAGCACCTGTCCCAGGTAGCTCTGCGGATAGCCGTCCTGGTCGAGCCCGTAGCGCGCGGCCCGCTTCACCTCCGGGTCGGGGAGGTAGGCCGTGCCGAACAGCCAGTCCCAGACCGACAGCTTCGTCGCGAAGTTGCGGCCGTAGGCCTCACGGCCCGTCGCGTGGTGCCAGCGATGCATCCCCGGGCCGTTCAGGAT
>CAZXSG010000332.1:0-5415 GCA_964643185.1 uncultured Holophagales bacterium | reverse complement strand
AACCTGCCTTGGCCCTTCTTTCGCGCGCCTGCCGCATCTCACGCCGCACCCGCGACACGAGGAACTCCCTCACCATCTCGAGAAGCTCCTTACGGCTGGTGGTGCCTTTCTGGAGGATGCGCTCCACGGACCCGGTGAGGCGCACGTGGTCCTCGAGCGTCAGCTCCTTGGCCGTCGCGACGATGACCGGAATCGAGCGGCACTCGGGAATCGCGCGAAGCCCCTCGAGGAACTCGAAGCCGTCCATCTCCGGCATCATGAGGTCCAGCACGATCAGGTCGGGCCGGCGCTCCTGGACCCGCGCGAGCCCCTCGATGCCGTTCGCGGCCTCCGTGACCTTCCAGCCGCCCCGCTCGAGCATCTGCCGGGTCATGCGGCGGGTCGTGTCCTCGTCTTCCACCACGAGGATCGTGCCCATGCGCACGGCCCCCGCGTGCTTCTCGAGGACGGCCTTGAGCCGGTGCCGGTCGATGGGCTTGGTGAGGTAGTCGGACGCTCCGAGCGCGTAGCCGAGGCCGGCGTTCTCGAAGATCGTCAGCATGATCACCGGGATCTCCGACAGCTCGGGCGTGCTCTTGAGCGTCGACAGCACGGACCAGCCGTCCATGCCGGGCATCATCACGTCGAGCGTGATGACGTCGGGCTTGATCTCGGCCGCGAGCTTCAGCCCGTCCGGCCCGTTGGACGCGGTCTCCACGTGGAAGCCTTCTCGCGAGAGGTAGGCCCGCAGGAGCTCGCGAACCGCGGGATCGTCGTCGATCGAAAGGACGATCTGCCCGCCCTCGGGCTCGAGCGACAGCGGAAAGTCCAGCTCGCCCCGGTTCGCCGGCGCCGTGCGCACGGGGAGGTGGATGGTGAACGTCGAGCCCTTTCCCACCTCGCTCACCACCGTGATGTCGCCGCCCATCATCTGGCAGAGCCTCCGCGAGAGCGCGAGCCCAAGACCCGTTCCTCCGAACTTCCGGGTCGTGGAGGCATCGACCTGCGTGAAGTTCTGGAAGAGGCGCGAGAGCTGGTCCAGTGAGAGTCCGGGGCCGGTGTCGTGCACCGAGAACCGCAGCCAGGGGGAGTCGTCGATGGTCTCGGGCGCGACCTCGAGCCGCACCGTTCCCTGCCGCGTGAACTTGCACGCGTTCGAGAGAAGGTTGAAGAGGCTCTGGCGAACCTTCGTGAGGTCCGCGTGCATCTCGCCGAGATCCGGCGCGGCCTCCACGACGAGGACATTGCCGTTGCGTTCGGCGAGGGGCTGCGTGATGGACACCGTGTCCTCGACGAGCCGGGCGAGGTCGAACGTCTCGAGGAAGAGCTCCATCTTTCCGGCCTCGATCTTGGAGAGATCCAGGACGTCGTTGATGAGCGTGAGGAGGTGCTTGCCGGCGGCGTGGATGCGCCGGAGGTCGGTGACGATGTCCTCGAACCCGCGCTCCCGGCACTCCTCCTGGAGCATCTCGCTGTAGCCGATGATCGCGTTCAGCGGCGTGCGCAGCTCGTGGCTCATGTTCGCGAGAAACGCGCTCTTGGCCCGGTTCGCCGTCTCGGCGCTGTCCTTCGCCTCGGAGAGCTCCTGCGTCCGTTCCAGGACCTTCTCCTCGAGAAGCCGCCGCTCTTTCTCCAGCTCCTGGTAGATGGTGATGTTCTTGAGCGTCGTGGCGACCTGGGACACCAGGTTCGAAAGACCCAGCACGGCGCGGCCTTCGGCCTCGACGCTGGATTGATAAGGCCGCATCCCCGCCGTGTTCCCTGCGATGAGAAGGCCGTCGGGCCGGCCCGTCGAGCCTCCGAGCGGAAGCGCGACGAAATCGTCGAGGAGCAGGGCCTCGGAAAGGTGCCTCACGGGCAGCCGGTTCGAGTCGTCGTTGACGATGAGAGCCTCGCCGGTCGACAGGAGGGGTGCGAAGGCCTTGTCGAAGATCGACAGCGTGACGCCTTCGAGGGCCGTGATCGCCGACTCTTCGTAGAAACCGTCCCGCGCGGCGAGGACGTAGTTGCCCCCGTCGCCGAGCGTGAACACGAGGCACCTCTCGAAGTTCAGCTCGTAGAGCACGAAGTGCGTGGCCACGTCGAAGACGTCGCGGCGGTCGAACGTGGCGTTGAAGATCTTGCCGACCTCGTAGAGGTGGCGGTAGACGCGCATCTGCCCGTCGATCTGCTCCTGGAACTCCGTGAGGTCCCGCTCGGCCTTCACGAGCTGCTTCACCTTGTCTTCGAGAAGGCGCTTCTCCCGCGCGAGAGCCTGGTTGGCGCGCGCGTTCGCGACGTTCGTGGCGAGCTGGCCCACGACGTTCGAGAGGCCGATGAGGGCGTCGGTGCCGGGGACGACGTGCGATTGGTAGCCCGCCTTGCCCCGGGTGTTGCCGGCGACGAGGACCCCGAGCGGAGCCCCGGCCTCCCCCGCGAGAGGCGAGACCACGAGCTCGTCCATGCCGAGGAGACGGCGAAGGGCGTCGGCCCCGGGCCCCTCGTCGTGAAGGGTCAGGAGGGCCTCCGTCGCGCCGGCCGGCACGGCCGAAAGCGCGGCGTCGAGCGAGATGACGTCGCCCTCGCGCACGGGCAAGGAGCCGTCTTCGTAGAACCCGTCGTGGGCCGCGAGCCCGAATCCCTCTTCCCACTCGTCGCGCAGGAACAGGAGGCAGCGCTCGAAGCCCAGCTCGTAGACGACGAACGTCGTGGTCTCACGGAGGATCTCGTCGAGATCGACCGTCGAGGAGAGCTTCTGTCCGAGCTCCGAGAGCTTCTGGTAGATGTGGACCTGGCGGTCCAGCTTCTCCTGGTAGCCGTAGAGCTCGCTCTCGGCGCGCACCAGCTTCTTCATCTGGTCCGCGAGGCGGACGTTTTCCCGGCGCGCCTCCTCGAGCTCGCTCCGGAGCCTCTCGAGCTCCGTCCCGCCAGGGGTCATTTCCGGCTCAGGCAATCGCCAGCAACACGGCGGTGTAGTTGTGAAAGTGATTCTCTCCGGCCACGGGACCGATCTCGCCGTACGAATAAAAACCCATCCAGGGCGTGGCACGCCAGGGCGTCGGGCGCCCAGGAGCTGCCGGCGCGACGGCGGACTGAAGCTTTCTGAGAAGCTCGGTCTTGACCTGGTCGCGAAAGACGACCTTTCCGCGGCCGGCGCAGTCGAACTGGAAGACCAGCTTGGCCGGTTCGCCTCCCAGGCCCTCGTGGACCTCGGCTCCCATGCGGTCGAGGCCGGCCGCGATCTTCTCCTGATCGCGGCGCGTCATCCAGACGCTGCTCCCCTCGACGACGTCCGTCGAGATCGTCACCGAGCCCGCGGCGTCGTCCTTGCTCGGCATGAACCGGATGAGGTAGTCGTCGTACCCCGCGGCCATCTCCCCGGGCGCCTTGAAGCCCAGGCTCAGATTCACGATGGCCTTCTGCCAGTTCTCGATCTCATCGGCCACGAGGTATTCCTGCAGCACGGTGAGAACGGGTTTCCCGTCGATCTCGTAGATGACGTTTCCCGAGGATCGCGTCACCTTGCGCTCGAGCCCGATCGGCAGGCAACCGTGATTCACCGCCCAGACGAGGCGGCCCGTTCCGGAGAGGAGCGCCCAGGCGACGCCGTCGGTCGCGATGCGGTCGTCGCAGTACTGGTACGTCTTCTCGAGCTTCCAGTTGTCGGCCGAGGTCCCGCCGAAGAACGGGATCTGCTGCGAAAGACCCGGCTCGGACCCGAAGCCTTCGCGAAACGCGTCGAAGTTGAACGACAGCCCGTCCGCGAAGAGGAACAGGGCCTGAGCATCCGGGGAGACGCTCGGCGCGAGCGCCCGCGCGACCTCGGCGCCCACCGGAAGCGCGCCGCCGCGGAGCCCTTCCGACAGGCCGTTCACGAAGCGCAGCTCGTCGGATTCGATCACCATGACGGCAACGGCGAAGTTCGACTCGTCGGCCTCGCCGTTCGCAATGATGCCTTCACCGCTGCAGCCGCAGAGGGGAGCCCGGAACGTGGCCTCCCGGATGGCCGAGACGAGAGCGTCCTGGGGATAGCCCACGGAGGCGAAAACGAACACGAACGTGGGCCGCCCGATCCCCCCGGACCTCATCGCGTCGGCGGCGGCCTCCTGGCCCGCGACACGAGGATTTCGGTGGTGGCTGATGGCAACTCCAGCCCGCGTACCCATGGACCGCCTCCTCGCTCTCGATCAGCTGTCCAATGCTACCTCAGGGCTTTGCGGTGCCGGGTCCCCACGTCGCGCTTCCGAGCAAATGGTATCCATCGATGCGGGGCGTCCAGTGCAGGCCCTTGGTGGAGAAGACGACGTCCTCGTATTGATAGACGGGCACCGTGATCGCCTCGGAGACGAGCGTCGTGCTGATCGCCTGCAGTCGCGACTTCCGGATCTCGGTCCGGATCTCGCGGCGCGACCCGTCGATCGCCTCGTCGAGGCCGGGGACGAGGGACTTCTCGTAGGAGTAGTTCGCGACGCCGAGGCCGGCCGCGATATCGCGTGAATGCGCCCAGCGGTCGAAGAACTCCTGCGCGTCTCCGTACCGGCAGGAGAAGCGCAACAGGTAGAGCGAGGACTGCCCGCTTTCCACCACGTCGAAGAAGGCCTGGTCGGGCAGGGGATTGCGATCCACCGTGATTCCGAGGGCGTCGAGGTTGTCGGCAATGGGCTCGGCGAGGTCTTTCATGATCTCCCGATAGTCGAAGCGCACGCGGAAGCCCTTCGCGAAGCGCGTGCCGGCGAGAAGGCGTTTCGCTTCGTCGAGATCCTGACGCGGAGCGGGTACGTCCGGGGCATGGCCGAAGACCATGGGCGGGATCATCTGTGTGGGGATGAAGCCGGCTCCGGCCGAGGCTCTCACGGCGGCGAGGTCGAGGCTCTTCGCGAACGCCTGACGCACCTGGGCGATGAGGAACGGGTTCTCACGTTTGTTCCCGGACAGGGCCACGCCCGGGGTCTCGGCGCCGCGAAGGTCGAAGCCCAGATATGCCACGGAGAGGCCTGGTACGACCGCGCGGTCGAAGCTCGCCGCGGCGGTCGCGGACGCCGGCGAGGACGGGCGCAGGGAGAAGAAGTGGGGCAGGCCGGAGCGCGCGACCTGCTGCACGGCCGGGGTGTCGAGAAGGCGGGTGGCGAACCGGACCCGCGAGAACGCGGGGCGCCCGCCCCAATGGTCGAAGGCGTGGAGAACGAGGTCCCGGGAGGGATCCGCGGCCGCGAACGAGAAGGGTCCCGTTCCGGCGGACGTCGTCGCGAGGGCGGTCTCGCCCTTCTCGGTCACGAACCTCCGCGACACGACGAAGACGTCCCTCAGCTTTCCGAGGAGCGAGGCGTCGGGCGCACGGGTCCGGAAGCGGACGCCCCCGGGGACCGCCTCGAGGCCTTCGAGGCTGACCAGCGCGGTTTGCGCCCGGCGACCGGCCCGGTCGAAGCTGGAGAGCACGTCGTCGGCCGGCAGACCGGC
>CAZXSG010000331.1:0-5424 GCA_964643185.1 uncultured Holophagales bacterium | reverse complement strand
CACCTCTCGTGGCCGACCGCGCGGTGCTCGTGCAGGTGACCGACAACCTCGTTTCCAACGCCGTGAAGTACTCGCGCCCCGAGGGGCGCATCGAGGTGCGCGCCGAGAGCGTCGCGGGCCGGGTGAGGCTCCTCGTGAAGGACGACGGTCCGGGCTTCACGGAGGAAGACCGTCTCAAGCTCTTCGGCAAGTTCGCGCGGCTCTCGGCGCGCCCCACCGCGGGCGAGCACTCCAACGGCCTCGGCCTCTCCATCGTGAAACGCCTCATCGAGGCGACGGGGGGCACCGTCGCGCTCGAGAGCGTCCCGGGCCAGGGCGCGACGTTCGTGGTGGAATGGCCGGCGCCGGCATGAACACGCGGAAGAAGGTCGTCCTCTACAACCCGAAGGCCGTGTTCTTCACGATGCCGCTCGGCCCTCTCGCGGTCGCGTCGCACCTCGACCGAGAGAAGTACGACGTCGTCATCGTGGACGGCCGGCTCGAGGACGACCCCGTGGCCGCTGTGCTCGGGCATCTCGACGGCGCGCTCTGCCTCGGCGTCTCGGTGCTCACGGGCCGGCCCATCAAGGACGCGCTCGCGGTCTCGCGCGCGGCCAAGGCCCGCTTTCCCCGCTTGGCCATCGTGTGGGGCGGCTGGCACCCGTCGCTCTTCGGTGAGGAATGCCTCGAGGAGCCCACGGTGGACGCGACGGTGCAGGCGCAGGGAGAAGAGACGTTCGTCGAGATCCTGGAGCGGCTCGAGCGCGGCGAAAGCCTCGAAGGCTGCGCGGGCTCGACGTGCCGCGATTCCTCGGGCAACCCCGTGAAGAGCCCGCCGCGCGTCTTCGCGAACGTGAACCGGTTCGCCGCGCACGACTACGACCTCCTTCCCGTGGAGCGCTTCTTCGCGCTCAAGGGCCGGCGCCAGATCGACTACATCGCCTCGCAGGGCTGCCACTTCCGCTGCGCGTTCTGCGCGGACCCGTTCGTCTACGGGCGCCAGTGGGCCGGCCTCTCGCCCGAGCGCCTCGGCGAGGAGCTGTCGCGCCTCCACGCGCGCTACCGCTTCGCGGATCTGAGCTTCCAGGACGAGACGTTCTTCACGTACCTGGACAGGGTGGAAGCCATCGCCGCGGAGATCCTGGCGAGGAAGCTGCCCATCTCCTGGGCCGCGACGATGCGGGCCGATCAGGGCGACCGACTCACCGACGACGCGATGGCGCTCTGCAAGAGGTCGGGCCTCCGGCGCGTGATCGTGGGTGTGGAATCGGGCTCTCAGGAGATGATGGACTGGATCAAGAAGGACATCCGCATCGAGCAGGTGTGGCGCACGGCCGAGAAGTGCGCGCGGCACGGCATCGCCGTGCACTTCCCGTTCATCGTGTGCTTCCCCGGCGAGACGGACGACAGCATCGCGAAGAGCCTGGAGATGGCCCGCGCGCTCCGCGCGATGAGCCCGCTCTTCACGACGCCGATCTTCTACTTCAAGCCCTACCCCGGCACCGCGCTCACCGAGGACGCGAAGAAGCAGGGCTACGTACCGCCGACGACGCTCGACGAGTGGTCGCGCTTCGACATCTACGACGCCGACGGCCCCTGGGTGACGCCCGAGCGCCGCGCGCTGATCGACCGGGACATTCCCAAGTCCACGTACGCGATGTCGTGAGGATCGCTGCATGTCTCTGATCCTCGAGAACGCCGTCGCCGTCACGCCCGATTCGGTCGAGAAGCGGGATCTCTACGTGCTGAACGGGCACTTCGTGGCCGAGCGTCCGGCGCATGCCCAGCACGTCGACCTCGCGGGCCACTTCGTGTTCCCCGGGCTCCTGAACGCACACGACCACCTGCCGCTCAACGCGATCCCCTGCCCCGTTTCGATTCCGCCGCAGCCCTCGAGCTACGCCTGGATCGAGGAGTTCGAGCCGCACTTCGCGCATCCCGAGTTCGTCGCCGCGCGGGCGCTTTCCGAGAGGACGCGCGCGCATCACGGCGGCCTCAAGAACCTCTTCTCCGGCGCGACGACGGTCGCTCATCACGATCCGTGGTGCGACGCGTTCGACGAGACCGTGTACCCGGTCTACGTGCTCAGCCGCTTCGGCTGGAGCCACTCGCTGGGCCTCGGCGACACGTACGGCCCGCCCGTGGCGAAGAGCTACGCCGCGACGCCGGCCGCCGCGCCGTTCTTCATCCATCTCGCCGAGGGGTGGGACCTGGTGGCGAGGGCGGAGGCGCTGCGTCTGCGCGACCTTGGGGCGCTCGGGCCGAACACGGTCCTCGTCCACGGCGTGGGCCTGACCGACGACGACCAGCGGATGCTTCTCGCGGCCGGGGCCGGAGTCGTCTTCTGCCCTTCGAGCAACCTCTTCATGCTCGGGCAGACGCTGGATCCGCGCAGGCTCTGCGACGCGGGGCGCCTCGCGCTCGGAACGGACTCGCGCTTCACCGGCGCGCGCGACCTCCTCGAGGAGCTGCGCGTCGCGCGCGGTTTCGGCGACCTCACGCCGCGTGAGCTTCTCGCCCTCGTCACGACGAATGCCGCGGCGCTCCTTCGCCTGCCCGAGCGGGGCGGCCTCGCGCCCGGCCAGCTCGCCGACGTCGTCGTGCTGCGGGATACGGGGACCGATCCTTACGAGGCTCTCCTCGCGGTCACCCGCGCGACGCTCCGGGCCGTGGTGCGCGGCGGAATCCCGTTCGTGACCGATCCCGATCTCGCGCCCTGGTTCGAGGCCCGGTCCGTGACCCCGCGACGTCTCACGCTCGACGGCGCGCCCAAGCTCGTGCACCCGGCCGTCGTCGCCGTGCCGAGCGCGCTCGCGCTGGAGCCGGGCGTTCAGAGCCTCGCCGGTTCCTGACGCTCGCCTGCTCCACCAGCGAGTTCCCGGGCCTGTGCCCGTGAAAGCGCCGCGAGGAGAAGCAGGGCGCCGAGCACCTTGGGATACGCGAGCACGGTGGGAAGCCCATCCTGGAAGCGGGTGACTCGCCCGACGGAATCCCAGCCGACGAGCACCATTCCGGCCGCGAAGAGCGACGCCCCTGCCAGGTCGCGTGCGGAGAGTCGGGAAAGAAGCAGAGCGCACGGCACGAGCACGGCCACGTAGGTGTAGTCCTGCGAGAACGGCGAGGCGAGGATTCCCACGAGGATCGCCGCTGCGAAAGCAAAACGCGGGTCCCCTTCTCTCCGTAGGCGTAAGACGACAAACGCGAGAGCCAGGACGGCCGCGACCTGAAGCGCGCGAGCGAGCGCCGGTGCGTCCAGAAGGCCATGGGGGTTCCAGCGCGGATCCCGTGTCGTGAGCCTCGCAAGGAGCCCGGTGAGGGACGAGAAGGCCGTCGCGACGAGGGTGGGGTCGGCGCCAACCCGTGCGCGGACGGGACCCAGGAATTCCGCCCAGGCCGGGACCCCGACGAAGGGCAGGAAGCAAATCACGAAACCCAGCGCCGTTGCCGCGTGACCGAGGAGGAAGGGCCGCACCCGGCCACGAGGCGCGGCGAGCGGTACGAACGCACCGTAGACCTTGAACACCAGCGGTGCCGCGGCGAGCGCCCCGCCCAACCAGGCTGCTCCCCTCCGCTCCTGAGTGCCAAGGGCGAATGACCCCGCGAGGAGCAGCGTCCCCAGCGAGTAGACCTGACCATGCGTGAGGTCGGCCCAGAACGGCTGGAGGAAGAAGAGGGCGAGCCCGAGCACCGCACAACGGACGGGCGAGAGAGAGAGCGTCCGGCAGAGGATTCCGAGCGCCAGGAGGGCCGAGAGGACAGAGACTGCCAGATGCGCGCGACGAGCCGCGACGAAGTCGAGCTTCACGAAGGGAAGGTGGAGCACCGCAGCCAGGGGCGGGTTGGGGTAGAAGATGTTCTTGGACTCGAGCCCTCGCTCCTGGGTGAGCCGCCAGAAGGCGTCGTCGTCGTAGAACGTCGGGACGGGAACGCCGTCTGCGAGCGCCTGGCTCGCCACCCGGTACGCGATGACCTCCTGGTGTCGAATCGTGTCCACCCAAGCGAGCCGCCGCGCCGCGACGGCGACCGCGACCGCCACCCCGAGAAAGACGGCCAGCGCCCCGAGGCGCCTCATCCGGTCCGAGAGCAGGAGCCGTTCGATCACGCCGTAGCGTAGCCTCTGGCGATGCGCTTTCGGGGAGGTCGGGTCGCGTGAGGATTGCCCATTTCACGCCGGCTCTGGTCGACGCCTCGTCTCGCCTCGACGCCTACCCGACGCTCGTCGGAATCCTGCGGGGGCAAGCCGATCGCGGGCACGAACTTCACGTTCTGGCCCGCGCCTCCCGGGACGAGGACGGCACGCTCGCCGGACCCGTGAGCGTCCGCCTTCGAAGCGACACGGACGCCCCGCTGCCCGGACTCACGGTCCTCTCCCCGAAGCTCCTTCGACTCGCGCGCTCTCTTGCGCCGGACATCGTCCACGCACACGGTCTTCTCTTCCCCACTCAGCTCGCCGCGCTTCGCGCCGTGCTCCCCTCGCGGACCGCGCTCGTCGTTCAGCACCACGGCGAGCCGCCGCCCTCGGGGTTGCGCGGACTCGTCGCGCGCCTTCTCCCGACACGGCCCGACGCGGCTCTCTTCACCGCGACCGCGCAGTCCGCGGAGTTCCTCGCGGCCGGACAGCTCTCGCGCAGGACCCCCGTCCAGGCCGTGCCCGAGACCGGGACGGACTTCACGCCCGGTTCGCCCCGACCATCGCTCCTGGCGGGCTCTCCGGCGATCCTGTGGGTGGCCCGTCTCCACCTTCGGAAAGACCCTCTCACCGCACTCGAAGCGTTCCAACGCTATCGAGAGAGCGCGCCGAGTGCTCACCTCACGCTCGTCTACGGCGAGGCGCCACACGAGGCCGAGGTGGACGCGGCCATCGAACGACTCGGCCTCGCGGCTGCCGTCACGAAACGCGGACGCGTGCCGCATGAAGACCTGCCCGGGCTCTTCTCGTCGGCGGATACCTTTCTCTCGACGAGCCCCAAGGAAGGCTGCAACTACGCGCTCGTGGAAGCACTCGCCTGCGGCACGCCGTCCGTCGCGACCGACGTCGAGCCGCACCGGACGCTCGCCGGCGGCCTCGCGCACCTCTTTCCGCCCGGCGATGCGGACGCTGCCGCTGCAGCCCTCGCGCGAGCCGTCGCGACGCCCGCGGAGGGGCGGGCGCGCATCGCGGCTCACGCGACGCGAACGCTATCGTGGCCGAGCGTCGTGGACCGCACGCTCGCGATCTACGACGAGGCGATCCGCCGGAGAAGAGCCCGGTGAGGATCGCGTGGGTCGTCCCCGGCGGCGTCGACGAGAGCGGGCGCGACCGCGTGATCCCCGTGCTCCTCTGGACGCTCGAGCGGCTGGCGGCGGACCACGAGGTGCACGTCTTCGCGCTGTCGCAGGAGCCGCGCCCCCGCTCGTATCGCCTCCTCGGCGCGGACGTGCACAACATGGGCGAGGTCACGAGCC
>CAZXSG010000330.1:0-5436 GCA_964643185.1 uncultured Holophagales bacterium | reverse complement strand
TCTGGGCCACGTGAGCCTCGGCCGCCCTGCGGGCGACCTCGTGAAGCCGCTGGGCCTCGGCGTCGCGCTGCTCGTGGGTGCGGGGCGTGATGGGACCCTGCGAGGTGTGCACACGGGCCGGCTGAGGAGCGGACCGGAACGTCTGGGCCGGACGCGCGGAGGGCTGAGCGACCTTGCGCTCGGCCTTCTCCTTGGCGCGGGCGCGCTCCGTGGCCTTGCGGGCACGGATGTCGGCGATGCGCACCGCGATGGGCACCTCGAACTGGGACGGCTTCGAGGTGTAGTCGAAGCCGGGGACGACGACGCGCGGGAGGGACTTTCCGATCGCGCGCTCGATGGCGCGGAGATCGGGCTCCTCCTCGCGGCTCACGAACGTGTAGGCCTCGCCCGTCGCCTCGGCGCGCGCGGTGCGGCCGACGCGGTGGACGTAGTCCTCGGGCACGTGGGGCACGTCGACGTTCACCACGTGTGACAGCTCGTTCACGTCGATGCCGCGCGCGGCGATGTCGGTCGCCACGAGGATGCGGTAGCGCCCGTCGCGGAATCCGTCGAGAGCGTCGGTGCGCTGGCCCTGCGAGCGGTTGCCGTGGATGCGGGCCGCCGAGACGCCGTGCTTCTCGAGGAACTCGAAGAGCCGGTTGGCGCGGTGCTTGGTGCGGGTGAACGCGATGACGCTCTTGATGTCGCCGCGGCCGAGGAGCGCGAGGAGGAGAGCGGGCTTGAGGTCCTGCGGCACGGGGTAGACCGCCTGGGTGATCCCCGTCGCGGGCATGGACTGCCGCTCGACGCCGATCGAGACGGGGTTCTTCATCATTTCCTTCGCTAGCGTCTGGATGGGCGCGGGAAGGGTTGCCGAGAAGAGCAGCGTCTGGCGGTTGTTCGCCGGGAGGTGGCGGATCACGCGGCGCACGTCGGGCAGGAAGCCCATGTCGAGCATGCGGTCGGCCTCGTCGAGCACGAGGACCTCGAGATGCTGGAGCTTGGCGTACGGACGCGAGAAGTGGTCGAGGAGGCGGCCGGGCGTCGCGACGATGACGTCGACGCCGGAGCGGAACGCGTGCTCCTGCGGGCCCATGCCCACGCCGCCGAACACGGCGGCGCCGGACAGCTTCGTGAACACGGCGAGCTGCTGGAGGTGCTCGTCGATCTGCGCGGCGAGCTCACGGGTGGGGGAGAGCACGAGGACGCGCGTGACGCCGCGGGGCTTCTCGGCCAGCTTGGTGAGAATCGGGAGGAGGAAGGCCGCGGTCTTGCCGCTGCCCGTCATCGCGGCGGCGAGGAGGTCGCGGCCGGCGAGAACGTGCGGGATCGCGAGCTCCTGGATCGGGGTGGGCTTGTCGAAGCCCATCTTCTGGACGCCCTTGAGGAGATCCGGGTGGAGGCCGAAGGAGAGGAACGTCGAGGGGAGAGCCTGGTTAGGCTCCGCGCCTACGGCGCTGCGCACCGGAGTCACAGGGGAAACGATGGGAGAAGTCATTCGGAGAACGAGATCCTTTCGAGGCGCACCCCGCTTGGGGATGCGTCCGCAGAGAAAACCGGCTGTTACAGGGGGAAGGCGGACTCGCCGGAATGGGCCGCCGACCTTGCTGGGAACGCCACCTCGATTCATCCCGGGGCTCTTTCGAGCTCTCCGGAACGCAGGCGATACGAGCCGCAGCGGTCTCAGGGTCTCACATCGCCCTCGGAACGGCAAATGACGATGACGAAGGTTGTCCTTCCCGCGAGGACAACTTTCGCCAGTTTTGTCCTTCCGAAAAGGACATCAACTCTTGCTGATGAAGCCCCATGGAGAGGCCTTTCGCGCGGCGGGGTCGAAGACGCCGCGTCTCGCGGGATCGGCGCCCGCGTTGGCGATGGGGCGTACCACGGCCATGATGGTCTCGCGGTGTTCCCGCACGAGCCTTCGCACCGGCACGCCGGTCGCCGCCTGGAGCAGGATCGGCTCGCTCTCGGTGCCCATCTTCGCGAGATAGGCCTCCCAGATCGCCTCGTTCACGGGCATTCCCCGGAACGTCACGTTGGGCATCTTCCGGAAGCTCTCGGCCAGGAGCTTCAGCTTGCCGTCGAGGGCCTCGGGATCCTCCAGCGATTCGTTCTCGAACGGCGTGTGGGGCTTCGGGATGAACGCGTTCACGCTCGGCACCAGCGTGCCGAGGCGGCCGCGCTTCCGGCCCTCGGCCAGCATGATCTGGCGGAGGTCGTCCACGAGCCGGACGATGTCGCGCACGTCCTCGTCGGTCTCGCCCGGCAGCCCCACCTGCAGGTAGAGCTTCAGGTTCGTGAAGCCGGCCTGCGCGATGAGCTGGACCTTCTCGCGCAGGAGCGCGTCCGACACTTTCTTGTTGATGGCGCGCCGCAGCCTCTCGTTGCCGGCCTCGGGCGCGATCGCCAGCGAGCGCTCGCCCTGCTTGGCGAGGATCGCGAGGATGGGCGCCGAGATCGCGTCGATCTTCACCGAGGAGAGAGCGATGTGGTACTCGAGCTCCGCGAGACCGTTCAGGATCGGCAGGATGTCGGGGTGGTCGGCGACCGCCGTCGCGATGAGGCCGATGCGGTTCGTGAGCGGACGGAGCCGCCGCGCCACGTCGAGCACGTTGTCGGCCGCGGTGCGCACCTGCGGAGCCATGGCGTAGGCCGCCCAGCAGAACCGGCACATCTCCGAGCAGCCGCGGGCGATCTCGACGAGGAGCTTTCCGGAGAGCTCCGTGTGCGGCGTGAGGATCGTGGTGTGGGGCGGCTCGCGGAGCGGCCCCTCGGCGGCCTTGAACTGCTGCACGACCACCTTGCCCTCTTCGGCGCCCTCGGCCCGCAACCCGTGGACCGCGGGCACGTAGATGCCTTTCAGGGCGGCCAGCGCCGCGAGCGCCTCGTCGCGCGGCAGCTCCTGGCGCAGCACGTCGGCGATGCCGGCCGCGAGCTTCTCGCCGTCGCCCATCGCGAACGCGTCGACCCACGGGGTCAGCGGCGCGGGGTTGATCCGGGCGCTGTCGCCGCCCACCAGGATGAGAGGGTCGCCCTCGCCGCGGTCTTCCCGGCGGAGCGGGATGCGGGCGAGCGGCAGGATCTTCAGGAAGTTGACGTAGTCCATCTCCCACGAGATCGAGAAGGCGACGAGAGGGAAATCCCCCAGCGGGGTCTCGCTCTCGAGTGTCCGCGGGCCACGGCGATCGTCGTCGGCCTCGTCCCAGAAGAAGCGCTCACACGAGATGTCGTCTTCCCGGTTGAAGAGGCGGTAGACCCACTGGAATCCGAGGTTCGACATGCCCACGTCGTAGGAGCTCGGAAAGCCCAGCGCGATGCGGTGCCGGCCCGCGAAGGTGATGTCCTCCGTGAAAGTCTCGGCAGCGAGGAGCGCGCGACGGCGCTCGGCGGAGGTGCGTCCGGGCAGGGGCATTTCGTGTCGGCGGGCGGGAACCGGCCGGACCGATTGTAGGCGTCCCTCCATAATCCGAGCGGAAACCCGAACCGAACGGCCCGGAGCTTCGTTTACTCCGGCGGAGGAACGCGATGTATTACGTGAGCGGCCCGAACGGAACCCCGTAAGGACCGGTGGACGAGGACACGCTCCGCTCCTGGATCGCGGACGGGCGCGTGGCGGCGTCGACGCTCTCCTTCGCCGTGGGGGAATCGCAGTGGACTCCGGTGTCGAACCGGACCGAGTTCCGGGAGGCCCTCGGGACGCCGTCGCAGGCCTTCGCCGCGGTGCCGCCGCCTCCTCCTCCGCCGGGGAGTCCGCCCCTGGCGGTCACGCCGCAGATGCCGCGCGAGTGGATCGTGGCGCTCCTGCTCTCGATCTTCCTGGGTATGTTCGGTGTGGACCGCTTCTATACGGGCCACATCGCGTTCGGCCTCATCAAGCTCTTCACCGGAGGCGCCTGCGGCGTGTGGTGGATCATCGACGTCATCCTGTACGCGACCGGCGCCGTGAAGGACGCCTGGGGCCGCCCCCTCGTCAAGACGATCTGAATTCTTCCTGGGGGCACCATGGCCGGTGCCCCCAAACCCCCTCCGAGCCAATCGCCGGTTTTTTCCGGGGAAGAGCAGACTTGATCCTGGGGGTTTCTCGATCCCCCCAGGCCCCCCCGAGGGAATTTGATCCTGGGGGCACCCTGGCCGGTGCCCCCAAACCCCCTCCGAGCCAATCGCGAGCTTCTCCGGGGAAGAGCAGATCCCCTACTTCGGCTTCAACCCGAAGAGCGCTTCGAAGGAGTCGCGGCACGGGCCGCGTCCGAGGCGTACGGCGGCCCGGCCCGCGGGGGTGGCCGCCAGCCTCTTTGCCGCGACGGCGAGGGCAGCCTCCTCGGTGTCCTCGTCGTCCGGGTCGAACTCGAGATCCTCTTCGCCCTTGTCGCCGGGTGAAACGCCGGGGCTGAGCGGATGCCGCGGCTTGAGACGCGACCTCTCGCAGGAGAGCTCGGAGAGCCTCTTCGCGACGCTCGTGTACGGGTCCCGGTTCCAGCGCGCGAGGAGGTCCACGAGCGCCCCCGGAACGCAGCTCTCGGCCAGAGACTTCGCGAGCCGCTCCTCGGCGAGGGCCCACGCGCGGGCCGGCGTGTCGGTCTCTAAGGCCTCGAGCCCGGCCGCCGCCATGTCCGCGTCGGGCACAGTGCGGCAGATGTCCTCGAGCGCCCGGAATCCCTCGGCCCCGTAAGGAGAGAAGAGCTTCACGAGGCCCTCCTTGCCGATGCAGCGCAGGCAGCCCGTCTTCACGGCGAGCACGAGGTGCGGAAACGCGGCCGCGTCTCCCGTGGGCGCGAGCTTCTGCACGGCGTCGGGCCACAGCTCTTCGTTCTCGAGCAGCGCGCCGAGCTTCTCGCGCACCTTCTCGTTCGCGACGCTCTCGTCGGGAACGGCGGCCAGCCAGCCGGTGAGCACCTCGGTGGACGCGTCCTTCCCGGGGATGCGGGCGGCCGCGCGCCGGCCCGCCGCCGCGGAATCCACACGCCGGAGCGCCCCGGCGAGAAAGGCCTCTTCCTCGCTCGAGAGGCCGCCCGCCTCGAGCTCGGCCTCGAGGAACCGGGCGAGCGCGGGCGTCGGCGCGGAGTAAACGCTCGAGTCGAGCACCATGCGCCGCACCTCGAAGCTCAGGTCGCGGTTCCGGAACACACCGAGGATCTCTTCCTGGGCCGCGCGGCCCGAGGCCACCCGCTCGAGCGTCGAGACGACGGCCATCTCGGGCAGCAGCCGCGTGCGTTCCCCCAGCCCGGCCATCCGGAGAGCGCTCGGCGTTCCCCGGCTCACGATCCCCAGATAGGTTCCGAGCGTCTTGCAGTAGGGGTCTGTCTCGTCGGGGCCGCCATCTCCGGATTCCTCGGCTCCGGGATTCAGAAAGCTCAGGCAGGCGCCGGGGTCACGGCTCTTTCGCCGGGCCGCGAGGAACAGCTCCTCCGCGAGTCCGGCGACGGTCTCCGCCGAAAGCGAGGGCTCGGTGGCGAG
>CAZXSG010000329.1:0-5439 GCA_964643185.1 uncultured Holophagales bacterium | reverse complement strand
GACGAGGAGGGCTGGGGCCTCGACCTCTCGCTTGAGGTGCGGTGGAACGGTTCCGTGGTGTCGCGGCCGCCGTTCGCCGGCATGTACTGGACGCCGGCCCAGCAGCTCGCGCACCTGACGGTCAACGGCGCCTCGCTGCGGACCGGCGACCTGTTCGCGTCGGGCACGGTGTCCGGTGCCGATCGGCGCGAATACGGGTCGTTCCTCGAGCTGTCGTGGAACGCGCGGCACCTGGACCGGCGGCTCCTGAGCCCGCTCCCGCGCGAGGCCTACCGCAAGGCCGCCGCGGAGCTGTCGGCCCGCTTCACCAAGGACGTCCTCGAGGGCGCCGTGAACCGGCTCCCGAAGGCCTTTGCCGAGCGCGACGGCGGGGTGTTGCTCCGGCGGCTCACGGCGCGTCGCGATCTGCTGCCGCGCCTCGCCGATCGGCTCTATCTCCTCCACGCCCACGAGGTGGACGTCCACGCGACCGACGAGGGGGACCTCGTGAGCGTCGATCGAAAGGCGGACGGCACGCTCGAGGTCACGCTCACGAACGACAAGAAGGCCGGCCGCACCGAGGTTTTCTTCCGGCGTGTGTTCGTGAAGAAGGAAACGAAGGAGGTCCGGCTGTACCTCCATGCGGGCAAGGACCGTCTGACGCTGACGGGCCAGGAGCGGGGCCATCCGCGCGTCCGCGTGATCGCTGAGGGAACCGTCACCGGAGCGGAAGGGCTTCCGCTTTACGACGCCGCGTTCACGCCGGTCGCGGACCCGAACGGCACGATGATCCAGAACGCCTACCGCGACTGGGGCCGCAGCACGTTCCCGTTCCTGTGGTTCGGGTTCGCGCCCGGGACGGGACTGTTCCTCGGCGGCGGCATCGAGGACACGACCCACGCGTTCCGCAAGGACCCTTACTCGGTGAAGACGGAGCTTCGGGGGGCGTTCGCGACGGCCCCCGCGACGTTCAAGCTGGATTTCCACACGGATATCCGGGCCGAGGCCTCCCGGCGCCATTTCGCGGTCTATGCGCTGGCTTCGGGGATCGAGACGCTCGGCTTCTATGGCTTCGGCAACGAGGTCCCCGAGTCGGGGTCGAAGGAATTCCATCGCGTGCCGCAGGCGGAGTTCCGATTGGAGCCCGAGCTGATCCTGCCGCTGGGGGCCAGGAGCGAGCTGGGCCTCGGCCTCGCGGCCCGCTTCACGCGCACCGACACGGACAATGCCGGCCGGTTCGTGAACCTGGTCAAGCCGTACGGCTGGGGTTCCTTCGGACGCGCAGGCGCGTTCGCTCGGTTCACGTGGGACACGCGCGACACGACGATCGCGGCGCGACGCGGATCTTTCGTCACGGTGCGCTCCGCGCTGTTTCCCGCAGTGTGGGATGTGGATCGCGCGTTCGGCTTCGTGGAGGGCTCGGCCGCGACCTACCTGCCCCTCGGCGAACGCTTCACGTTCGCGGCGCGCGTCTCGGGCCGAAAGGTCTGGGGCACGTACCCCTTCCACGAGGCGGCGTTCCTGGGCGGCGCCGACACCGTGCGCAGCCTGCCCGAGAACCGTTACGCGGGCGACGCCTCGGTCTTCGGCAACGCCGAGCTGCGCTTCGAGGCGGGCCGCTACTTCATCGTGCTCCCCGGCACGTGGGGTCTCTTCGCGGCTGTGGACTCGGGCCGCGTGTTCCTGAGCGGCGAGCACTCGTCGACCTGGCACACGGGCGCCGGTGGCGGACTGTGGTTCGCATACCTCGAAAAGGCCAACACGGTCTCGCTGGGCGTCCTCTCGGGGAAGGACGGCGCGTCCTTCTACGCTCGCGCGGGCTTTCTGTTTTGAGTCCGCGGTAGCCAACGGAACCGCTCGAGCGGGATCTTCCCGGCCGCCGACAGCGGGATGCCTTCGCTCTCGAGCAGCGCCCGCTGAAGCTCCATGGCGGGCTCGTCGTCCCGCGTGCTGATCTGTCCCGCCGCGTTCACCACGCGGTGCCAGGGGAGACCGCTCTCCCTCGAAAGCGCCGCCATCGCGTAGCCCACGAGCCGGGCACGGCCGGGCAGATCGGCGAGCTGCGCGACCTGCCCGTACGTCGCGACCCGGCCGCGCGGAATGCGCTTCACGACGGCGTAGATCTTCTGGAAGGAGCGGGATTCCGGCTCGATCCTCATCGAGCCGGGATTCTCACCGCTATTCCTGGATCGTCCACTCCCGCCCTTCGTTCGCCCCCGACGCCACGGCGTCCTCGGCGGAGGAGCTCGTCATCCCGAGCGTCGTCCACGAGGCCTCCTGGAACGCGCGGTCGGATCCCGCGCTCACCAGGGAGTACGAAGCGCCGTCCTTCGGCGGCACGTAGCGGAACGGCGTATCCCACGCATCCGCCGCGGGGAGGCTCTTCGCGTAGGCGGGCTCGAGCAGGGCCTTGAGCTCCGCGTAGGACGCCGTTTTCGGATAGGTCTTCGTGGCGGCGGCGTAGGCCTCCACGGCCCCCTGGATTGCATGCAGCGACAGCAGGGTCTTCGTGCATGCCGCAGGCTGGTCTACGAGGACCCGCTTGCATTCCCGGGACTTCGCGGGGGCCTTCGAAGCGGCCTGGACAGGTGCGGAGGGCGGTACGCCCGGAGCCACATGAGCAGGTGCGGAGGGCGGTACGCCCGGAGCCACACGAGCAGGTACGGTGGTCGATATCAGAACGGCGAGCGCCGTCAGCGGAATGGTGATGCTCTTCATGGGGTGCCCTTTCGTCTGGTGTATTAGTGTATCGATACACCGACAACGTAGGCCGACACCTCCGGCCTGTCAAGGGCACCCTGGAAACAACGACGCGCCTATCCCGCCGAGCGGAGGGCGTGGGCGAGGGACGCCGGCGCGACCGTGATGGCCTGGCCGAAGCCCGCGATGAACCGCACCTGGGTCGGGCGGATCTCGAACAGGCGGAAGCCCTCCAGATCGAACAGCATCGCAGCGTCGGGAAAGCGGCCGAGGTACGAGGCCTTGGCGGCGTCGTACTCGGGCGTGCCGGCGGTGAGGACCTGGGCCTCCCCGGAAAGCGAGATGCGGGGCAGGCCCTGCGCGGGGATGCCGTCGCCTTCGGCGTCCATGATCAGAAGGCCCACGCGCCCGTCGGCGAGGAGGTTTCGCGTGTGCGCCGAGAGCGTGCTGACGTGGATGACGACCCTCGAGCCGTCGGGCAGGAACACGTAGGGCGCCATCGAGACGGATGGAGCACCGCCCTGGAGGGTTCCGAGGGCGGCCACGGTGCGGCCCCTGAGGATCCCGACGAGGATTTCCGTCTGCTGCGGCGTCATTCCGTCTCTCCCCTCTCGAGCGGCGAACCGGCCGCGCACCCCATCGTACACTCGCGCCACTTTTCGGAGGATGGGATGCCGTGTGACCCGGGAATGCTCGAGGGGCTCGATCTCTTCGAGCACCTGATCGACGAGGACCGCAGGCGGCTCGCCGAGGTGGTGGGGCTGCGCACGCTGGAGGCCGGCACGACGCTCTTCATGACGGGTGAGCCGGGGGAGTCGCTCTTCGTGGTGCGCTCCGGCGAGGTCGAGCTCTTCATGAAAGACACCACGGGCGAGAAGATCGTCCTCGCCATCGCGGGGTCGGGCGAGATCTTCGGCGAGCTGGCGCTCCTCGACCGCGGCGCCCGCACGGCCACGGCCGTCGCGATGGTCGACACCGAGCTCCTGGAGCTCGACCGGGACGACCTGCTGCTCCTCTTCCAGAAGACGCCCACGGCCGCGCTGCGCCTTCTCGCGTCGATGGGTCACATGACCCGCAAGGCCGACGAGCTGCTCCGTACGAGGGTCTCCCGCAACGCCAACGTCGCAGACGAAGAGAAGCTGACGCCGTTCGAGCGGGTCTCGGACTGGATCGCCTGGTTCAGCGGGAGCATGGTGTTCCTGCTCCTCAACATGATGTGGTTCGCGGCCTGGATCGCGATCAACACGCTACCCCTCGGGATCCGCACGTTCGACCCCTATCCGTTCGGGTTGCTCACGATGATCGTGTCGCTCGAGGCGATCTTCCTGTCGTGCTTCGTGCTCATCAGCCAGAACCGGCAGGCCCAGAAAGACCGCGTGCGGTCGGACATCGAGTACGAGGTGAACGTGAAGGCCGAGCTTGAGGTGGCGCACCTCCACGAAAAGACCGACAGGATGTACACGGAGATGCTGGAGAGATTCCTCCGCATCGAGAAGACTCTCGCCCGCCGCTGAGCGCATGGACGCCGTTCTCGAGGCCCTCGGCCCCGCGTTCCGCTATCTCCTGGGGGCCGTCCTCGGGCTGCTCCTGGCCCGCTCCTGGTGGCGGATCCTGCGGCGGACCGGGAAGGCCCAGGGGACCGTCGTCGGGGTTCAGGGCTCCACGAAGTACCGGAGCCAGGTGAGCCCCACGGCGGGGAAGAGCGCGACCTCGTGCACGGTGACGGTGGAGTTTCCGGCCGGCGGTCGGGCCGTGCGGTTCGACGAGGAGTTCGGGCGCGGCCTCGCGAAGTACGTCGAGGGGCAGTCCGTTCCCGTGCTCCACGACCCGAAGAACCCCTCGAACGCGGCCGTGGACGAGGGGCCTGCGAAGTACACGCAGGTCGTCGTGGGTACGGTGCTGTACGCCGCGCTTCTCGTGGTGGCGCTACTCGATCTGTGACACCGGCGCCGTAGCGGTATGTGCCCGGAAGCGCCGGCCCACGCGGCGGGCGGGCACGCCGGCCCAGATCTCTCCCGGCCCCACGCGCGCGCCCTTGGAGAGGACGGCTCCCGCCGCGATCACTGCGCCGTCGCCGATCTGGCAGCCCGGCAGGATGACGGCCATGATGCCCACGGTGACGTTCTTTCCGATGCGCACCGGACCGGTCACGAGGCGGCCGCGCTCGGCCGCGTGGGCCACGAGCGTTACGTCGCCGCCGATCACGGTGTCGTCCCCTGACGAGATGAGATTCTGGTCCGCGACGAAGGCCGTGTTGATCTGCACGCGGCGGCCGATCTTCATGCCCATGAGGCGGTGGTAGAGCGGCAGAAACGGCGTCACGCGGATCCAGTTGAGGAACGTGAACCTGTAGAGAAGCGTCAGCGCGTTGTAGCTCGCCCACTGGTAGGCGCCGAAGGAGAGGAACGGGAAGCGCCCGACCGGCGTGCCGAAGGAGAGCGTGACCCAGCGCGCCACGGGCAGCACGACGAGGAGCGTGAGCCCGAACAGGAAGTAACAGGCGAAAGCGCAGATGCAGAGGACGACGGTGCGGAGCGCCCCCGTGAAGGGAAGCGCGGCCGAGAGCGCGTCGAACACGAGGACCGCAGGCGTCGCGGCGAGACCGAGGATCACCGACACCTCGGCGAAGAGGACGAGGGTGATGAGCGTCTGGAACGGCGTGAAGATCGCCGCCTGTAGCCGGGACCTCTCCAGTGCCGCGCCCTCCGTGCCCCTGAGTCTGCCGGGATTCGAGGCGTTCGGGAACGAAATCGCCTCTTC
>CAZXSG010000328.1:0-5443 GCA_964643185.1 uncultured Holophagales bacterium | reverse complement strand
CGGTGGCTCGCCTCGGAATGTGGGGCAGGCCGTCCTGCAGGGCCCGCGTCTCGGCGCGTCCGTGGGTTTCGAGGAGGCCCACGACGACGTCTCGTCCCGCCTGCTGCTCGCGCCGCGCGGCCTCGAGCATCGCGTACGTCTTGCCGACGCCGGGGGCCGCGCCCACGAAGATCTTCAGCCGTCCACGGCCCTCGGCCGCTTCCTCCTTCGTCACCTCCGCGAGGAGGGCGTCGGGATCGGGACGGCCGTCCCCGTTCAACGCGTCATCTCGCGGGAATCCTACCCATCAGCTCGAGGTTGAGCGCGACGATGTTCACGCGGGGCTCGCCGAGGAGGCCCAGCGTGCGGCCTTCGGTGTGCTTCGCGACGATCGCGTTCAGGGACTCTTCGGAGATCCCGCGGGCCCTGGCGACACGGGGCACCTGATAGAGCGCGGCGGCCACGGAGAGGTGCGGATCGAGGCCGCTCCCCGAGGCCGTCACGAGGTCCACGGGCACGGGCTTCGTCGCGCTCGACGGGTCCGCCGCCCGGAGCGCCGCGACGCGCTCCTGTACGGCGATCTTCAGCGCCGGGTTCGACGGACCCAGGTTCGACCCGCTGGAGGCGCCGCCCGCGTAGGCCGGGGAGGTCGCCGAGGGCCGGCTCCAGAAGAGCGCGGGATCCGTGAACGGCTGGCCGACGAGCGCCGACGCGACGGGCTTGCCGTCCACGAACACGAGGCTGCCGCTGGCCTTCCCGGGGAAGGCCACGTGCGCGAAGCCCGTGACCGCGAGGGGATACACGACGCCCGTGAGAACGGTGAACGCCGCGAGGAGGACGAGTGCGGGGCGAACGTCCTTGCTGATGCTGCCGAGGCTGGTCATGGCTTCTTTCCTAGATTCCGAGCACGGTGAGGAGGAGGTCGATGGCCTTGATGCCCACGAAGGGCACCACGAGGCCGCCGGCTCCGTAGATGAGGAGGTTCCGCGAGAGCAGCTTCGCCGCGGGGAGGGCCCGGTACTGGACGCCCTTCAGCGCGAGCGGGATGAGCACCACGATGACGAGCGCGTTGAAGATGACGGCCGAGAGCACGGCCGAGGCCGGCGAATGGAGGTGCATCACGTCGAGCGCCGCGAGCTCGGGGTACGTCGCGAGGAAGGCCGCGGGCAGGATCGCGAAGTACTTCGCCACGTCGTTGGCGATGCTGAAGGTCGTGAGCGCGCCGCGCGTCACCAGGAGCTGCTTGCCGATCTCGACGACGGCGAGGAGCTTCGTGGGGTTCGAGTCGAGGTCGACCATGTTGCCAGCCTCTTTCGCGGCCTGCGTGCCCGTGTTCATGGCCACCGCGACGTCGGCCTGAGCGAGCGCCGGCGCGTCGTTCGTGCCGTCGCCCGTCATGGCGACGAGGTGGCCCTCGCTCTGGTACTGACGGATGAGCTTGAGCTTGGCCTCGGGCGTCGCCTCCGCGAGGAAGTCGTCGACGCCGGCCTCGGCTGCGATCGCGGCCGCGGTGAGCGGGTTGTCGCCCGTGATCATGATCGTCTTGATGCCGATGCGGCGCATCTCCTCGAAGCGTTCCTTGATGCCGCCCTTGACGATGTCCTTGAGCGCCACGACGCCGAAGACGCGTGACTCGCACGCCACGACGAGAGGCGTTCCGCCGGCGCGTCCCACCGTCTGCGCAGCCGTTCGTACACCTTCCGGCATGCGCCCGCCGTTCGCCGCAACCCAGCCCTCGATCGCGTCGAGCGCGCCCTTGCGCAGCTTGCGGTCCGCGAGGTCGACGCCGCTCATCCGCGTGTTCGCCGAGAACGGCACGAACGTGGCCGAGAGGCCGTGGACGTCCCGCTCGCGGATGCGGAACTTCTCCTTGGCGAGGACGACGATGCTGCGGCCCTCGGGCGTTTCGTCGGCCAGGGACGCGAGCTGGGCGGCATCGGCGAGGGCTTCCTCCGTCACGCCTTCCGCCGGAATGAACGTCGTCGCCTGACGGTTGCCGAGCGTGATCGTGCCCGTCTTGTCGAGGAGCAGGATCGAGACGTCGCCCGCGGCCTCCACCGCGCGGCCCGAGGTCGCGATGACGTTCGCGCGGAGCATGCGGTCCATGCCCGCGATGCCGATGGCCGAGAGGAGCCCGCCGATCGTCGTGGGGATGAGGCAGACGAGGAGCGCCACGAGCATCGTCATGGGAACCGGTGCGCCCTGACCCGCCTGCTTCACGGCGAACTGCGAGAACGGCAGGAGCGTCGCCGTCGCGAAGAGGAACACGATCGTGAGGCCCGCGAGGAGGATGTCGAGCGCGATCTCGTTCGGCGTCTTCTTCCTCTTGGCGCCTTCGACGAGCGCGATCATGCGGTCCAGGAACGTCTCGCCCGGCATCGCGGTGATGCGCACGACGAGCCAGTCGGAGAGGACCCTCGTTCCGCCCGTCACCGCGCTGCGGTCGCCGCCGCTCTCGCGGATCACGGGCGCGCTCTCGCCGGTGATGGCGCTCTCGTCCACCGAGGCGACGCCCTCCACGGCCTCGCCGTCGACGGGGATGAAGTCGCCGGGCTCGCAGAGAACGAAGTCGCCCTTCACGAGCTTGTTGGCCTCGGCGGGCTCGAAGAACGCGCCGGGAGCCCCGTTCTCCTTGCGGGGAAGGCCCGAGGCGAGGGGATCCTCGATGAAGCGCTTCGCGATGACCTCGCTGCGCGCCTTACGGAGCGATTCGGCCTGCGCCTTGCCGCGGCTCTCGGCCATGGCCTCGGCGAAGTTCGCGAAGAGCACGGTGAACCAGAGCCACAGCGAGATCGCGAGGATGAAGCCCGCAGGGGCCTCGCCCTTGCCGAACGCCGCCTGGAGGAAGAGGAGCGTCGTGAAGGCGCTGCCGACCCAGACGTCCATCATCACGGGGTTCCGCAGCTGATGTCGCGGGTCGAGCTTCCGGACCGCGGCGAAGAGCGCGGCGCGGACGAGCGAAGGATCGAAGAGGGAGCGCGGTTGGTTTCTCATGGCTTTCTTGCGGCACTCAGTTCAGCCGCAGCGCTTCGACGATCGGGCCGAGCGCGAGCGCGGGCAGGAAGGTGAGGGCCCCGACGAGGATCACGACCCCGACGAGGAGGGTGACGAACAGCGGGCCGTGCGTGGGGAGGGTCCCGGCGCCGGCGGCGACCGAGCCCTTCTTCGCCAGCGATCCCGCGATGGCCAGGACGGGCAGCGCCGCGCCGTAGCGGCCCACGAGCATCAGGATTCCCAGGAGCGTGTTCGTGAAGGGGAGGTTGGCCGTGAGGCCCGCGAAGGCCGAGCCGTTGTTGTTCGCGGCCGAGGAGGTCGCGTAGAGAATCTGGCTGAACCCGTGGGCTCCCGGATTCGAGAGACCGCTCACCGCCTCCGCATTCGTCACGGCGAGGGCCGCGCCCACGAGTACGCCGATCGCGGGAAGGAGGATGACGAGGGACGCCATCTTCATCTCGTGGGGCTCGAGCTTCTTGCCGAGGTATTCGGGCGTGCGGCCGACCATCAGGCCCGAGACGAACACGGCCACGAGGGCGAACACGAGCATGCCGTAGAGGCCCGAGCCCACGCCGCCGAACACCACCTCGCCGAGCTGCATGAGCAACATCGGAACGAGGCCGCCGAGGGGCGTGTACGAGTCGTGCATGGAGTTGACCGAGCCGTTCGAGGCGGCCGTCGTGGCCGTCGCCCAGAGCGCGGAATCGGCCACGCCGAAGCGGGCCTCCTTGCCCTCCATGTTGCCGCCGCCCTGGGTGTCCGAGGCGATCTGGTCGGCACCAGCCGTCGTCAGGATCGGGTTACCGCGCTGCTCGCTGACCGCGCAGACGCCGAGGAAGACCACGAAGATCGCGACCATGGCGACCAGGAGCGCGCGCCCCTGCCGGTCGTCCTTCACCATGCGACCGAACGTGAAGCAGAGAGCCGCGGGGATGAGGAGAATCGCGAGCAGCTGGAGGAAGTTCGAGAGCGGTGTGGGGTTCTCGAGGGGATGCGCGGAGTTCACGTTGTAGAAGCCCCCGCCGTTCGTGCCGAGCTGCTTGATCGCGACCTGCGAGGCCGCGGGCCCGAGCGCGATCGTCTATATGGGCGTCTCTGCCGACGGAGGATTCAGGTACGGAACCTCGGCCTTCCCCGAAAACGTCTGCACGACGCCCTGCGAAACGAGCGCGAGCGCGAGGACGAACGACAGCGGAAGGAGCACGTAGAGCGTCGAGCGCGTGAGGTCGACCCAGAAGCTGCCCACCGTGCCGGTCTTCCGTCGCGCGAAGCCGCGCGCGATGGCCGCGAAGACGGCAATTCCGGCGGCCGCCGACACGAAGTTCTGCACTGTGAGGCCCAGCATCTGGGTCAGGTGCGACATCGTCGTCTCGCCGCCGTAGGACTGCCAGTTGGTGTTCGTCGCGAAGCTCACGGCCGTGTTGAACGCCAGGTGCGGCGAAACGGCGGCGAGGCCGGCGGGGTTCAGAGGGAGAAGTCCTTGAAGCCGCTGGAGGAGGTACACGGCAAAGAGGCCCGCCGCGTTGAAGACGAGAAACGAAAGCGCATAGCGCGTCCAGGGCTGCTCGTCGTCCTCCTTCACGCCGGCCAGGCGGTAGAGCCCGCGCTCGAGCCCGCCCAGGAGGCGTGCGAGCGGATGGCTCTCGCCCGAGAGAACGCGGGCCACGTAGAGGCCGAGCGGCCAGGCGAGAAGGAGGAGCACGGAGAGGTACAGACCGAACGTGACGAGGGCGTGGGGCGTCATGAGAGCTTCTCCGGAAAGAGGAGCGCGACGACGAGGTACACGAGAAGCACGACGACGAGCACGCCGCCCAGGGCCGTGAGTGCGCTCATTTCGTCTCCTCCGACAGCTCGCAGAGCCTCACGAGGCCCCACGCGAGGCCGAAGAAGGCCAGGGTCACGAGAACGTAGACGGCATCCATTTCCTTGTCTCCTGCGGGCGATCCGCTCGCCCATTCACAAGGTAGGTGGACGCGGCTCAGCGCGGCGTCAGGAGGGATGAAGGCCGCGTCAGGATTTCGTCAGGGACGGGGCGCGGGGCGGGGCGTGATCTCGCCGCTCATGGCTGGGCGCACATGCTCACGCGAGGCCGGACCGGGCTTCCAGCCCGGAAGGCTCATGCGGAACCGCGTCTCGAACGCGGAGGAGTCTTCGAGCACGAGGTCTCCGCCGTGCAGCCGGGCCACGTGGCGGGCGAGAGCGAGGCCCAGCCCGTGGCCCTCGCTCAGGACGCTCGCGCCACGAAAAAACCGGTCGAAGACCTGTGGTTTCTCGTCCTCGGCGATGCGCACGCCCGGGCTCACCACCGAGAGCAGGAGCTCCTCGCCGCGGCGTTCGAGATGCGCCTCGGGGACGCGCTCCTCGGGCGTGAACTTGCGGGCGTTCACCAGGAGGTTCTCGAGGGCCGTGTGCAGAAGGCCCTCGTCGCCGCGCACGATCCAGTCCGTACCGCGGCGCTCCACGGGAATGA
>CAZXSG010000327.1:0-5456 GCA_964643185.1 uncultured Holophagales bacterium | reverse complement strand
GAGGACGGACCTGCGGTTCCTCTACGACTGCATCGAGCCGTCGCTGGCCGAAAAGGACTTCTTTCTCCGCAAGGCCATCGGCTGGGCGCTCCGGCAGTACGCGTGGACGGATCCCGGCGAGATCGTCCAGTACACGAGCCGAATGAGGAGCCGCCTGAGCCCGCTCTCCTTCCGGGAGGCGCTGAAGAACATCCCTTCATGACCGCGCGGGGGGCTACGGCATCTCCGTGCCGTAGTAGTACTTCTCGAAGAAGGGCTTCCAGTCTTTCTTGGTGACGAAGTTGGTCAGCGAGATGAAGTCCTCGGTGGTCACGTCGCGCTTCCTCTCGAAGTTGCGCAGGAACGACTTGAGCACAGTGAAGTATGGGTCGTCTCCGAGCTCCGTCCGCATCGTGGCGAGGAGGTGCGCGCCCTTGTGGTACAGGAGAAGCGAGCGGTCGATCTCCTGCGTCTCGTCCACGTAGCGCTGGACCTTCCAGGCGAGATCGTTCGCGTAGAAGATCGGCGCGGCCTTGGTGGACTGCTTGGCGTTCGCCTTCCACATGCTCAGGAACGACTTCGCCTCGCGCTTGTCCTTCAGGATCTCGATGGCATATGCCGAAAGGCTCTCGGAGAACGCCTCGTCGATCCACTGTTCGGACGACGACGCCCCCGTGACCACGTAGCCGAAGTACGAGTGGGCGATCTCGTGCGCGAAACGGTGGTTGATTCCCTTGGAGAAGATCTGAGCCGTCTCGTTCATCATCGACGTGGATTCGAAGGCTTCCTTCGTGATGCGCATCATCGCCGGGGGCGCCTGTCCGAACCCGAACGTGTTGATCTCGACGATCGTGTATTCCTTCCAGGGGAACGGGCCGAGGAGGAGCGTGTAGAAGTTCCGGAACACGTGAAAGAGGTTGAGGAGCTTGCGGGCCGACGAGCCCTTCGCCATTCCGTAGCTCGCGACGCGACAGGTGACGCCGTCCTCTGTGCTTTCCTCGATGGTGTACTTGCCGGCGAGGAGGTTCGCGTACGGAACGGGCCGATCCAGCGACACCTCGTAGACGCTGGTTTCGCCCTCCACCGCGCGGCGCACCGTGTCGCCCGCGCCGAACGCCGTGAACGCCTTGGGCGTACGCACCACGGCATGGAACGTGTGCTTCGACGCGTTGAAGAAGCGCGGCTGCGGGTACCAGCCCGACGCGATTTCGAGCTCCCAGTAGTTGTCGCCGCCGACGCGTTCGAAGAACGGCGCGTCATACTCGAACGACAGGGTCTTCGTCGTTCCGGCCGGGTACACGCCCGGCAGGAACACCACGAGAAGGTCCTTGCCGAACGTGAAGGGGAGCGCGGCGCCCGATTCGTCCGCGACCTTGAGGAGACGGGTGGAGTAGCTCTTGCCGTTCTTGAAGCGATCCACACTGTCGAGCTCGAACGCGAGCGTCGCGGTGGGTTTCTCGATGCGGATCCTCTCCTTGACCAACAGACGGCCCGTGACCTCGCCGGTGTCGCGCACGTCGGCGTCCACGTGGAGGAGCGTGAAGGGAATGCGGGGCGGCATGCGCCGCGACCGGCCGAGCGGCTGGCGCGCGATGCGCGACGACCAGCGCCGGTCGGGGTAGCCCACGGGCAGGCCGGCGGGCCGATCGACGTAGTACAGAGCTTCCTCGTCACTCGTCACGGCGTCGGCGATGTGCCACGCGTCGAGGCCGAGGAGACCGGCGAAGTAGACGCCGCTCGAGCCGGCGGCAGCGAGCGCCGGCGCATAGGGCTCGACGTTGTCGTTGCGGAACAGAGTGAGCTGCTTCGCGAGCGCGTCGCCGGGGGCCGCGCCTTCGGAGAGCTCACCGAGACTCGGAGCGGCGGCCTTGGAGAACAGGAACACGGCCTCCGTGAACGCCTTGCCGACGCCTTCGGGCCTGGGGTCGAAGCCGCCAACCCGCTTGGCGTTCTTGCCGTAGAGCTCGACGCCCGCGGGCTCGTCGGCCGTCCAGACGAGCTGTCCGGCGCCGCTGAAGAAGTAGCCCGTGGGCGCGCCGGAGTCCGACACGATCTCCGAGAGCCGGCCGCTCGTGAACGTGTAGGCGCCCGCGCCCGCCTTGAACGTCTTGCCTTCGGCGGAGACGCCGCGGCCCGAGACCTTCAAAGTGCGGAACGGCGCAGCCGGGTCGGCGAATGCCTTGGATTCGACCTCGGCGGTGACGGTGGTGACGGTGGTGACCGGGGCCACCGGGGTTTCAGTCTGCGGGCGGCCCGCCACGGGGAGCGCGGCGAACGATACGAGCAAAGGGACGAGTCGGAGAACTCTCATTTGGTTTCGCAGGTTACCTACGCCGAAGAGGCCTTGCTATCGTCCAGATGCTTCATGAGACCTTCGAGAATCCTCAAGGCCGGACTCGCCCAGATCGCACCCGTGTGGCTGGACCGCGAGCGCACGCTCGAGAAGGTGGTCACGCGCGTCAACGAGGCCGCGCAGCAGGGCTGCGGGCTCGTGGCCTTCGGGGAGACGCTGGTGCCCGGCTATCCCTTCTGGATCGAGCACACGAACGGCGCCCGCTTCGACTCACCGCTCCAGAAGGACCTGCATGCCCACTACCTCGAAAACGCCGTGCAGCTCGAGGCCGGCCATCTCGACGGCGTGCGCGACGCGGCGCGGGCCGGAGGCCTCGCGGTGGTGCTCGGCGTTCTCGAGCGGCCGCAGGACCGGGGCGGTCACAGCGGATACGCGAGCCTCGTCTTCATCGACGCCGAGGGCGAGGTGCGGAACGTCCATCGCAAGCTCGTGCCCACGTACGAGGAGCGGCTCACATGGGCGCCCGGAGACGGCCACGGCCTGCGCGTGCAGCCCGTAGGCCCCTTCACGCTCGGGGCTCTGAACTGCTGGGAGAACTGGATGCCGCTCCCGAGAGCCGCGCTTTACGGCCTCGGCGAGGACCTGCACGTCGCGATCTGGCCGGGGAGCGAGCGCAACACGCGGGACATCACGCGGTTCCTCGCGCGCGAGGGGCGGTCGTACGTGCTCTCCGTGTGTGGAATGCTGCGCCGGAGCGACGTGCCCGATTCCGTTCCGCACGCCGCGGAGATCCGGGCGGCGCTGCCAGAGGTTTCCGCCGAGGGCGGCTCCTGCGCCGCGAACCCCGACGGCACCTGGCTGCTCGAGCCGGTGGTGGGGGAGGAGACGCTCCTCGTCGTGACGCTCGACGAGGAGAGCGTGCGGCGGGAACGGCAGAACTTCGATCCCGCCGGCCACTACTCCCGGGCCGACGTCACCCAGCTCACCGTCGACAGGCGCCGGCAGACCACGGTCCGCACAGTGGACTAGCCAGGCTCGCAGTCCCCCGGGAGGTGGCGGCGCAGACTCGCTCGGGAAAAACGGTATGCTCAGGGCGTGGAAGTCGAACGTCGCATCGAACAGGTCTCGGGGAGACGACTCGTGCTCGACCTGCCGGAATCGTTTGAAGGCCGCCAGGTGGAGGTGGTGATCTCCACCCTCGAGGATTCGGACCCTCGGATGGAGCGGCGACATCCGCACCCCTCACTCGAAGGAACCATGGTCATTCACGGGGACATCTTCGACAGCTCGTATGGCTTTGGTGGTTGAGCGGAGAGCAAACCAAGTTGAGACCCGGCTGGCAGGTTCTCATCGGAGGGAGCGAGCCCCTCGCCATTTCAGCCATATCCTGCTTCGAAGCGACTTGGCTGATCCGGCGAGGGCGTTTGGAGATAAACCGTCCCCTCGATGAATGGTTCGACTTCGCTCTCGAGGGTTCCGGAGTCAGCGTCGTGGAAGTCACGTCCGCCATCGCCCGTCGAGCGGCGGAGTTGCCGGAGCACCACCGGATCCTCACGACCGCATGATCATCGCGACGGCTGTGGTCAGGAACTCGATGCTGCTCTCTGCTGATGAGCGCTTTCCAGCGTACCTGGAGCTGAGCGCACTGCTGGTCCCGTAGAGCCACCACCTCAGGGGCGGCAACAGGATGACTACGCAGACCGGGAATCAGGCTTCGTGCCCTGGTATCTTCGTCGGCATGGAAGGATCCGGATGAGCATCGCGAACGCGACCCTGGCCGGCTTGGCCGCCATGCCCGACCGGCTCGAGGCTGTTTTCAACCTGGTGCCTTCGAGCCACCGGACTTGGATCCCTCCTTCCTGGGAGGGCATTCCCGGTGAGCGCTTCTCGCCACTGGGTCAGGTCTGTCACGTGCGCGACATCGAGGTGCAGGGGTATCACGTGAGGTTCCTGCGGATGGTCTCCGAAGAGAACCCGTCGCTCGTGTCACTCGACAGCTACGAGCTGGCCGCGAACGCCGCCTACGACCGGGCCGACCCCGACGAGGTTCTCGCGGCATTTCGAACGGGTCGCGACGCGACCGTCGAGCTGGTGCGCGCGCTCACCGAGGAACAGCTCGCGCGCAGGGGCACGTTCGGCGAGTACGGCGCGATCACGCTCCGCTCCCTCGTCCACTACCTCGCGAGCCACGACAACCAGCATCTCGCCTGTATGGACTGGCTTCTGGGGCAGATCCACGCATCGTGACCGAGATCGCTGATCGGATCACCGTCGATCCTCAAGTCTGTGGCGGTCGCCCGGTCGTGCGGGGAATGCGAATACGTGTTCTCGACGTGCTCGAGCTCCTGGCGAACGGCTCGAGTCCCGCTCAGGTCGTCGAAGAGCTTCCGGATCTGGAGATCGAGGACGTGTTCGCGTGTCTGCGTTTCGCCTCCGGACGGAGCTCCTGACTGTCCGCATCTGGGACGCAGGCGTCCCGAATACGGACAGCGGACGGATCCAACCGAATGTAAGTCGCTGAGCATCGGTGCGTGCGCCGTGGCACGCGACCTTGCACCGCGGACGGCATGAATCGATCGGCCGAGGGCACCCGATGATCCGCGACGTTCTCTTCACGCTGCGCTCCCTGCGCCGCGCTCCCGGGTTCACGTTCGTCATCCTCGTGACGCTCGCAGTCGGCATCGGCCCCACGACCGCGATCTTCTCGATCGTCGACGCGCTGCTCCTGAAAGAGCCCCCGTACCGCGATTCGGCCTCCCTCGTCGTCCTCTGGCGCGCGCGCCAGGCGGGCGATCAGGCGCCATCGAGCGGACCCGACTTCGCCGACTTCCGGCCCCTGTCGAAGAGCTTCTCCGACCTGGCGGTGTCGACCTGGTCGGGGAGCTTCAACGTGGGCGAGGTCGCCGAGCCCGTCCGCGTGGACGGAGCGAAGATCACACCCAACTTCTTCACGCTCCTCGGTGCGCAGCCCCGGCTCGGCGTATTGCCCCAGGGCACGCCCGTGGGAGGCGAGAAGCTCGCCGTCCTGAGCGAGCGCCTCTGGCGGCGGGCCTTCGGGGCGCGTGAGGACATCGTGGGCACCACCACGCGGCTCAACGGCGACGCGTACCGCATCGTCGCGGTCATGCCCGCGGCCTTTTCGTTTCCCGCGCCATTCAAAGGCGGCGTAGCGTCTCGTTCGCCC
>CAZXSG010000326.1:4619-5483 GCA_964643185.1 uncultured Holophagales bacterium | reverse complement strand
CCTGCCCGTCACGGGGACGGAGGGCTACCGGACGGCCGAGGTCACCGGCGGCGGTGTCGCGCTCGCCGAGGTGGATCCCGGCAGCGGCCAGAGCCGGCGCGTGCCGGGCCTCTTCCTCGCGGGCGAGCTGCTGGACGCCTTCGGTCCCATCGGCGGCTTCAACTTCCAGTGGGCCTGGGCCACGGGCCGCACCGCGGGACGCGCGGCCGCGGAAAGAGTGAGGAGCGGCTAAACTCGGTTCACCATGAGGATCGGATCGCGGGGGCGGCTCGGGCCGGCGGCTCTCGCTCTGCTCGGTCTGTTCGCGGGCTGTCGCAAGGGAGAAGCGGCCCGGACCGCCGCGCCGGCGACCCCCGTTCCCACGTTCCAGGTGCGTCAGCTGACGCTCTCGAACGGGCTGGACCTCCATCCCAGCTTCTCGCCCAACGGCAAGGCGCTCGTGTTCTCCTCCGATCGCAGCGGACGTTTCGAGCTGTACCTCAAGCAGCTCGACCGGGCCGGCGACGAGCGGGCGCTCACCTCGGACGGCGAGGACAACCTGCAGCCGGCGTGGTCGCCCGACGGCGAGCTCATCGCATTTCACTCCGGGGTCAAGGGCGGCATCTTCGTGATGCCCGCGTCCGGCGGTCCCGCGCGGCGCATTTCGAAGATGGGCTCGAGGCCCGCGTTCTCGCCCGACGGCAAGACCCTCGTGTTCCAGTCGGAGCCGCTCGTCGACTTCGGTCCGAACGCCCAGCCGCAGAGCACGTCCACGCTGTACACGGCTGATCTCGCGGGGGGAGAGCCCCGCCCGCTCACCGAGCGCGGACAGCCCGCGGGCGGGCACGGCAGCCCCACGTACACGCCGAACGGCCAGCAAATCCT
>CAZXSG010000326.1:0-4609 GCA_964643185.1 uncultured Holophagales bacterium | reverse complement strand
TCCCCCGTGCTTCTGCTCGGCGGGTTCGGGGAGGGGCTCCGGCATGGTGAGCACCGGGCCGACGGCGACGCCGCGACCCACTCCGACTCCGTGCAGCTCCATCGCGTCGTCCTTCCGCCGGGGGATTGTCAAGACCAGGGCCAGCCTAGCCACGATGGTTAGGGTGGATTCATGGCCGAGACCGAGCTCGAGGCGCCCGGCCCGCTCACCGAGCGCGGACAGCCCGAGGGCGGGCACGGAAGCCCCCCGTACACGCCGAACGGCCAGCAAATCCTGTTCATCGTCTACGACCGGAGGACGTCGGAAATCTGGTCGATCGATCTCCCCACGAAGAAGCAGAGGCGGTTGGTATCGGGCCTGCGCTATGCGTTCGAGCCCGTGGTCTCGCCCGATGGCGGCTCCGTGTATTTCTCGTCGGTGTCGAGAACCGGTGCGTACGAGATGAAGCGCCTGCGGCTCACGCAGAACAGGGAGGCCGCTGGGCCGGCGGATCTGGAAAGCGTGGGGGGCCTCGGGCAGGGCGTCGCGCGGCATCTGGCGCTGGACCGTCCGGGACGGCTGGTGGCTTACTCCGCGCTGCGGCTCGTGAGCAATCTCTGGACGGTTCCGCTCGACCCGCGCACGGGAGCGCCCACCGGGCCTCCCAGGGCGCTCACGAACGAGTCGGGACGCAACAGCCGCCCGCTCGTCTCGCCCGACGGCAAGTGGATCGTGTACGACAAGTCCTGGTCAGGCGCCAACCGCGACGTGTGGCTGCTCTCGAGGGACGGCAAGGTCGCGCGGCCGCTCACGAGCGATCCCAGCGTGGACGAGAGCGCGAGCTGGTTCCCCGGCAGCGATCGCGTCGCGTTTCTCTCGAACCGGCGCGGCCATTTCGCGCTCCTGTCTCTGGGGCTGGACTTCTCGCCGGCCCCGGTCTCGACGGCTCCCGAGCCGTCCCCGCGCGGCGTCGACGAGACGATCCTCTTCGATCCCGGCGAGGGCATGGAGTACGCGCGCCTCTCGCCCGACGGCAAGACGATCGCCTACCACGCGCGCGGCGCGGACGGCGCGATCAACGTCTACGTGACGGGCCTCGGCGGCGGCGCGGCAACTCAGCTCACGTTCGAGAAGGAGCTGGCCGGCTACCCGGCGTTCTCGCCTGACGGAAAGCTCCTCGCGGTGGAGCTCAAGCACGGCGACCACGTCCAAGTGGGGATCGTGCCGACCTCGGGAGGAAAGATCACGACCCTCACGGAGGCCGCGGGGCAGAGCTGGCCGCACACGTTCTCACCCGATGGTGAGCGCATCGCGTTCGCGAGCTTCCGCGACGGGCTCTGGAACGTCGAGTGGGTGAAGCACCGGACGCGGGAGAGGCGGTTCGTGACGAGCAACGAGCGCCGCGGCGTCTACCTTCGCTATCCGGCGTTCTCGCCGGATGGTCAGGCCATCGTCTACGAGCTCGCGGAGACGGCTGGCAACATCTGGATCGCCGAGAACTTCGACGTTCGTTGACCTCGTTCTCAGGTCTCGACGAGCTTCCTTCGGGACAAGACGATGAGGATCCCGCCGGCGATCGCGGCCCCGAGGCCGGCAGCCGCTCCGACTCCGAACGGCACGAGGAGCGGCGTCTTCATGTACACGAGGCAGCCGTCGACACGCGCCCTCCGGAACACCTTGGGGTCATAGGTCACCGGAAGCCGCATCCTGTAGCCCATCTTGCTGACGAGCGGGTAGTCGTTCGTGCGACAGTTTCCCGTGCGGTAGTTGCCGGATTCGTCCTTGTACCGGAAGGACACGTTGTGGACGAGCCTTCCCTCGATCTTCTCCAGGCTCATCTTGACGCTGTACAGATCGGCGACGGACTTCTGGCCCCGGAGGGACAGAGCGACATCGGGCCAGGCGTTTCCGCCCGCGTACTTCCCGAAGAGCAGAACCAGCACCACCGTCAGACATCCGAGAAAGACCACGCCGCCGATTCCGAGGAGGACGCGCCCCCCCAGGAGGGCCGGATTCTTCATCCCTTCACCACGTAGCCTTTCGTCGCGAGGATCTCGCGAAGCCGTTGCCGGCGGTCGCCCTGAAGCTCCACGGACGTTTCTCCGAACGTGCCGCCCGTGCCGCACGCCTTCTTGAGGTCGGCCGCGAGACCGGCGAGGAACTCCGGGTTGCGTGGGAGGCCGTCGATCACCGTGACGCTCTTGCCGCCGCGGCCCTTGTTCTCGATGCGCAGCTTGGCCGTGATGCGGCCCGGGTTCGCGGGCACGGCCTCGGGCTGGCTCGTCGAGCATTTGCAGCCGGATTTTTCGTCCACAGGCCATCCGCATTTGATGCAGACCCGGCTCCGGTCGGACGAATAGACGAGACGCACGGCGCTGGCCACGCCGGGATTATCGCGGAGTCGCGCGGTAGAGAGGCGAATCGGCGAAGTGGGCGTGCCAGGCGAACCAGTAGAGAAGGTGCGACGGGAGCCGGGCATGTCGCGGCTGAGTTTCCCCTTCGGCGAGGAGACCCTCCTCCGCGATTCGGAAGACCGTCCCGCTGCCTTCCTCGACGAGCGTCCCGCCTTCGCCGGCGGCGAGCAGGGCGGACCCCCTGCCGTAGACCCGAACGGCATCGTCGGCGTGCGACGTGACGAGCACGACCGAAACCGGACCGATCTGGTCGTTGAGGACCCGCTGCCGCAAGAGGTCGTCGAGACGGTAGCCCTTCCGCTGGCCGCCGGCGGTCGCTGACACCACGAGTCCCTTCGGGGCGTAGCCCGGTGGCGGGGGCGCGGGCACGGGAAACATGAGGTTCTGGTTGGATTGATAGCTTCCGTAGGCCGCGCCGGGCGTGTAGTCGCGGCGGTGGCCCGTGTCGAAGGAGAGGACTTCGGTGGCCGGGTGGCGGCTCTTCCACTCACCCCACGTCGAGACGACGAGCGGCAGCACCGGCAGACGTTTGCCCTTTCCAGCCAAGGGTCCGGCCACGGGCTCTCCCGTGAGGTTGCTCCACAGGGAGTTCGTCTGGTGATCGAACATGAGCTTGTTCGATCGGTAGAGGAGACCCGAGGAGCCGAACGTGTACGTTTCCCCCACGACGGGCGTGGTGTCGAAGAGGATCCCCGAGCCACAGAGCGTGCAGTAGGAAAGCGTGATGGTACGGCCCCCGACCACGTCGTTCACCAGCTCGTGCCAGTCCAGGAAACGCAGCGGGTAGGCCCTTGCCATGCCGCCCACGAAAACGCCGAACACCTTCTCGTTCTCCGTCAGACCGGACGCGGCGCGGTCCGTCGCCGTCACGCGTTTCGGGTTCCGGAGCGCCGGAATGCCGTCCTTGCGGACCCCGCCGAAAACGACCTCCTCGAGACGGATCGTCCACGGAACGCCATCTTTCAGCCAGTCGGCGAACCGGGGGTCGATCCGGGCGAACTGCGCGGCCTTGAAGGCCGCATACCCGGGTTTGGCGACGAGGTCGGTTCGCTGGGCAAGCGCCTCGAGCCAGAACCGGTACGACGTCGGGCCCTTCTTCCCCAGCAAGGACTCGAGGGCCCGGGCGGCGTCTTCGCGGCCCTCTCCCGCGAAGAAGACGCACTCCACGAGAGCCGGAGCGAGCGACGGGTCGCCCGCGCGGATGAGCGTCTCGCGCGCCTCCTTGCGCACTCTGGCGTCCTTCTCGAAGAGCGCGAGAACGAGGCGGTTTCCCTCCTCCGCCGAGAGCACCGTGGCGAGGAGGAGGGCGGCGGCGTGCATGCTCACAGGGAGAATGCCCGCGCCGGACTCCGTATTCCAGGCGTTATCGTCCCTGCATGGCCGATGCGATCCGCGTGAACGACGCCGTGACGCTTCCTCCGGGTGCCCTCGAGGTCCGCGCCGTGCGCTCCTCGGGGCCTGGCGGACAGAACGTGAACAAGGTGGCCTCGAAGATCGAGCTCGTGCTCGACGTCGCGCTGGTGCCCGATCTGTCCGCAGACGTGCGGGCACGGCTCCTCGCACTGGCCGGGAAGAAGGCCGACACCGAGGGCCGCGTCCACGTGACGTGCGAGGAGACGCGCGACCAGCACCGCAATCTCGAAAGGGCCCGCGAGAAGCTCGCGGCGCTGGTTTCGAAGGCGCTGGTCGTACCGAAGGCCCGCCGCATCACGCGTCCCTCGAGGGCGTCGAAGGAACGGCGCCTCACCGAGAAGCACAAGAAGGGAACCGTGAAGGTCCTGAGGAAGTCCCGCTCCGACGACTAGAGTTTTTTCTTGATGGGCGTGGGGTGCCGGTTCTCGTCGATGTTCACGTAGACGATCTGGGCCTCCGTGACCTTCACCTTGAGCATCGAGTCCGTCGCCCGCTCGGCCTCCACGAGGACGCCGATCGTGATCGAGGTCTTCCCGATGCGCTCGGGCCACGCGAAGAAGTTCACGACGTCGCCCACGAAGACGGGTTGGTGAAAGATCACCTCGGTCATCTTCACCGTCATCACCCGGTCACAGTACGGGCGCGCCGCGATCGCGCCCGCGAGGTCGATGTAGGAGAGGAGAACGCCCCCGAAGATCGTGCCGTGGGCGTTCGTGTCGCGCGGCATCATGGTCATGCGGATCTCCGGGTTGCGGGGCCGTCCGAAGCCGTCGACGAGTCCGAGGTCGCTCATGCGCCGAGTA
>CAZXSG010000325.1:0-5495 GCA_964643185.1 uncultured Holophagales bacterium | reverse complement strand
GAGGCGGGCCCCGTGGACGCGGGATCCGCCGCCGGAGCGGGAGCCGCGATGGGCTTTTCCGCGGTGCGCGCCTTCATCACGGCCGCGACGCCGGTCACGAGCGCGAGGGCCGCCGCGACGCCGACGCCAATGACCGTCGATGTCGCAGAAACCGGCCGCTTCGAGCGCAGGCCGGGATGCGTGCCGGAGCTCGGACCCTGGGCCTTGCGCGAAGACTGGGACGCCGCCCAGCTCTCGTAGACGGACCGGAACGCGTTCGTCGTGCGTTCGGAGTCGAGGCCGAGATAGGTCGCGATCGCTCCGACGAAACCCCGGGAGAAGACGAGAGCCGGCAGCGCATCGAAGCGCCCCGCTTCGAGGGCTTCGATGTGGCGCGCGGAGATCTTCGTGACGGCGGCGAGCTGCTCTCGACTGACGTCGCGCATCTCGCGTTCGCGCCGAAGCTCATCTCCGAATTCTTGCGGGGTCTCGGCAGTCACCGCAAACGTCTCGAACCACATAAGTTAGCGCGTCTTTCGCGGCCCGTCAAACCCAGGGGAAAGCCTCACTCGCCCGCGGGGACGATCTTCCGGAACCGGGGCGGGGCCTCCAGGAGGTCCGTGGCGCACGCCGCGAGGAGCGGATGGACGCGCGGATCCTGCGAGAGCGACCGCCATTCGGCCCGGGACGCACGGGGAAGCAGGGCGAGCGCGACGGCCCGCGGCGTCGCCGGGTGCTTGAGCAGCGCCTCCCTCACCTCGACCCGTCGCGACCATTCCTTGTCCTGCCCGAGCAGCGCGAGCTGCGCGGGCTCGGGGTTTCCGATCGCCATCCAGGTGAGGAGATCCTCGGCGAGGAGCCGGGTGTTCCGGAGGAGGGCCGAAAGCACCGCCGTGCCGGTTTCCTCGAGAAGCCGGGTATGCAGCGATCGGTCCGCGAGCCGCGCGAGAGAGATCTTCTCGCCGACCGCGAGCTTCTCGAGCTTTTCTCGCAGCTTCTCGTTCGCAAGGCGCCTCACCGGCATCGTGACGCGGGTCTCCCGTCCGACGTCCAGGAGGTCCCTCCAGGTGAGATCCAGGAGGCACAGGAACGCCACATGCCGCGGGCTGAGCGGATGGAGCGCGATGGCCTTCCGCACCGACCTCACGGACATGAGCTTCCGGGACGAGGCGATCGCCTCGATGACGACCTTCGATACGAACGGATGCCGAAGCGCCGCGAGAGCCGCAACGGGGTCGAGGACCTTCAGGTGCTCCTCGACGAGCGCCACGAGCCCCTGGCGATCGGCCTTCTGAATCAGCACGGGGAAGGACGGACGGCCGCCCTCCCCCGCATTCTCGTGCGGCTCCACGGAGAAAGATTATGTCCGCTCGGCCCTCACGTCAGCACCGTCGCGCGCCGGAGCTCCGAGACGAGCGCCGTCACGTGCGGAACGGGATCCTCACCGCGGGCCACGGCCTCTTCGATGACCCTCACGACCGCGCTCCCCACCACGACTCCCTCGGTGAGCTTCGCCGCCTCGGCGACCTGCGCCGCCGTGGAGATTCCGAAGCCGACGGCAACGGGCAGGTCCCCGGCGCTGGCCTTCACACGGGACAGGAATTCCGGTAGCGCTTCGGGCAGCTCCGTGCGCGTCCCGGTGACGCCGGCCCGCGACACCGCGTAGAGAAACCCGCGCGACAGCGAAGCGGCCTTGCGGAGGCGCGGCTCGGGAGACGACGGGGCCACCAGAAAGATCGGCGCGAGACGCGCCGCGCGCAGCACGGAGACGAAGAGGCGGCCCTCCTCGGGAGGCAGATCGGTGACGAGCACGCCGTCGATTCCCGCTCGACGGGCGCTTTCCGCGAACACGGCCTCCCCCATCGCCAGGAGCGGATTCGCATAGCTGAAGAGGACGAGCGGCGTCGTGAATCCGTCCTTGCGGAGGCGTGCCGCGAGATCCAGGACCCCCGCGAGCGAGGTCCCCTTGGTGAGAGCACGCTCGCTCGCCCGCTGGATCACCGGACCGTCGGCAATGGGATCGCTGAACGGAACGCCCAGCTCCACGATGTCGGCCCCGGCCTCGGCCACCGCGCGAACGAGCCGCTGGTGCCCGGCCAGGCTGGGAACCCGGGCCGCGGGAAATACGATGAGGCCAGTGCGGTTCTCGGCGCGGGCGGCCGCGAACGCGGAATCGAAACGGCGGCTCACAGCGTCACCCCCGCGAGCGCCGCGACGGTGTGGACGTCCTTGTCGCCCCGGCCCGAGAGATTCACGATCATCACGTGGTCCTCTGGTTTTTTCGGCGCCTCTTCGACAGCCCAGGCCACCGCGTGCGCCGTCTCGAGCGCCGGGAGAATGCCCTCGGTTCTCGCGAGGCGGTGAAACGCCGCGAGCGCCGCGTCGTCGGTCACGGAGACGTAGCGCGAGCGCCCGATCGAAGCGAGGTAGGCGTGCTCGGGTCCCACCGCGGGATAGTCGAGCCCCGCCGAAACGGAGTGCGTGGGGAGGATCTGTCCGTTCTCGTCCTGCAGCAGCAGCGTGCGCGTTCCGTGGAGAACGCCCGCCTTGCCCGGTCCGAAGCGGGCTGCATGCTCGCCCGGCTCCATGCTCCGTCCTCCCGCTTCAACTCCGACCATTTCGACGGAAGGGTGGGGAATGAACGCGTGGAAGAGCCCGATGGCGTTGGAGCCGCCGCCCACACACGCGACGAGCGTGTCGGGCAGCCGGCCCTCGGCCTTCTTCACCTGCTCGAGCGCTTCCTTGCCGATCACCGTCTGGAAGTCGCGGACCATCTCGGGAAACGGATGCGGTCCCAGCACCGAGCCGAGGATGTAGTGCGTCGTGGCGAAGGAAGCCACCCAGTCGCGCAGGGCCTCGTTGATCGCATCCTTCAGCGTCCTCGATCCGTTCGTCACGGCGACCACGGTGGCGCCCATCGTCTTCATGCGGAAGACGTTGAGCGCCTGGCGCGCCATGTCGACCTCGCCCATGTACACGACGCACTCGAGGCCCAGGAGAGCGCAGGCCGTGGCCGTCGCGACACCGTGCTGGCCGGCGCCCGTCTCGGCAATCACGCGGGACTTGCCGAGGCGCTTCGCGAGAAGGGCCTGCCCGAGAGCGTTGTTGATCTTGTGCGCGCCGGTGTGGAGGAGGTCCTCGCGCTTCAGGTAGATGCGCGCGCCGCCCAGCTCCTCCGTGAGCCTCCGGGCGAACGTGAGGGGCGTGGGCCGCCCCGCGTACGTCGTGAGGAGATACGCGAGCTCCTTGCGGAACGCGCCGTCGCGGCGCGCGACCTGGTACGCCGCCCAGAGCTCGTCGAGCGGCGCCATGAGGGTTTCGGGAACGAAGCGTCCCCCGAACTCACCGAAGTATCCCGTCGTCATTCTTTCTCCACTCGTGTCCCGCGCACGGTCTTCACGAATTCCGCGATGCGCGTGGCGTCTTTCTCACCGGGAGCGCTCTCGACACCCGACGCCACGTCGACGGCGAAGGGCCGCGCCATTCGAATCGCGTCGCCGACGTTCGCGGGCACGAGCCCCCCGGCCACGGCGAAGCGGCGCTCCCGGACAGAACCCGATATCGCATTCCAGTCGAAGGTCTTGCCCGTTCCGCCCGACGTCCCGCCGGGCGCGGAGTCGAAGAGGAGGAGGTCGCACGGCCAGGTCGCGGCCGCGGCGAGGTCGTCGCGCCCCACGCGAACCGTTCGCCAGAGCTGCGTGCCCTCGGGAAGCGTGAGGCCCTCGGGCGGCTCCTCCGTGAGCTGGACCGCGGTGGGCCGCAGCATGGCGGCGACGTCTTCGATCTCGGCCTTCCTGTTTCCCGAGAAGACCGCGACGACGCCGAGGCCTCCGGACCGGTCCGCGAGACTGCGCGCCGTCTCGAGGCTCACACGGCGCGGCGACCGCGGCGAGAAGTTGAACCCCAGCTCGTCCACACCCTCCCGGACGCACGCGTCGACGTCCGCCGCCCGTGTGAGCCCGCAGATCTTCACGTGCACGGGGCTCTCACCCCGAAGCCTGCGCAGCCCCGCGCACGGATCCGGGTCGCGGAGCAGCGACTCGCCCACGAGGAACGCGTCGAAGCCGGCGAGCCTCTCGAGGTCGGCGTTCGTGCGGATGCCGCTCTCGGCGACCCTCACGACGTCGGTCGGGAGAAGTGCAGAGAGAGCGCCCATGCGCTCGAGGTCCGCGCGGAACGTGCGGAGGTCCCGGGCGTTGATCCCCACGATGCGAGCGCCCGCGGCCGCTGCCCGCCCAATCTCTTCCTCGTCGTGGGCTTCCACGAGCACGGCGAGACCGCGCGCTTCGGCGGCGCGATGGAGCCTCACGAGGGTCCCGTCGTCGAGCGCGGAAACGATGAGGAGCACGGCGTCGGCGCCCAGCGCGACCGCGAGGTTCAGCTGCGTTTCGCTGACGACGAAGTCCTTCATCAGCGCGGGCAGGCCCGATGCGGCCTTCGCGCGTGGGAGGAAATCGGGGTTCCCGCCGAAGAAATCGTGCTCGATCACCACCGACAACGCGGCCGCTCCGCCGCGCCGGTACGCGCGCGCGATTTCCTCGATCCGTTCCTCGGCCCGCGGGAGGATCTCGCCCGCCGAGGGACTCCGGTGCTTGATCTCGGCGATGACGGCCGGCCGCCCGTCTCCCGGGCGCGGCCGCCGTCCCAGCGCTTCAAGAAAGGCAGCCCCGTTCCCGCGCGGCTGGGGCGCCAAGGGAAAATCCAGCCGGCCCTCCGCGATCCGCTTCTCCTTCGCTTCGAGGATCGCCCCGAGAATCGAGCTCAAGCGATCTCCCGGGAACGCTCGACGAGGGTCGCGAGCGCTCGCGCGGCCCGGCCCGAGTCGATGGACTCCGCCGCCCGCGCGACGCCGTCGCGAACGTGCTCCGTCGCTCCCGCCACGACGAGCGCCGCCGCTGCGTTCATGAGCACCGCGTTCCGGCGTGGACCGGTCTCCCCCGCGAGGATTCGCATGAGGATGCCGGCGTTCTCCTCGGGGCCGCCGCCCGCGAGATCCGAGGGCGCGCACTCGGGCACGCCGAAGTCGCCCGCAGCGAGCTCGAAGCTCGTGAGCGACGAGCCCTCGAGCGCGGTCACGCGGGTCTTCCCGAACGGCAGCAGCTCGTCGCCCGCGACCTCGTTCGACAGCACCCAGGCGCGCGCGAGCCCGCGGGAGCGGAGCGCGCCCGCGACGACGGCGATGCGCTCCGGACGATCCACGCCAACGAGCTGCCGCGAGACCCGCACGGGGTTGGCGAGTGGGCCCGCGAGGTTGAACACCGTGCGCACTCCCAGAGCGCGGCGGAGCGGCCCGACTGCCAGCATCGCGGGGTGATACGCAGGGGCGAAGAGGAATGCGAGGCCCCCATCGGCAAGCGCCCACTCGGCCGCGCGGCGCGGCATCTCGAGCACCACGCCGAGGGCCGCGAGAACGTCGGCGGAGCCCGAGGCCGAGGAGACGGACCGTCCACCGTGCTTGGCGACCGGGACGCCGGCCCCCGCCACCACGCACGCCGTGACCGTGGACACGTTGAACG
>CAZXSG010000324.1:0-5495 GCA_964643185.1 uncultured Holophagales bacterium | reverse complement strand
GGAACGGGCGTCCTGCTCCGGCGGGGGGTCTGGGGGGATCGAGAAACCCCCAGGACACTTCAGTGAGCCAGGGCGTCCGCGCTCGCGTACATCGCGTCGATCTCCTGTTCGTACTTCGTCGCGATCACCCGCCGCTTGACCTTCAGGGTCGGCGTCAGCTCGCCGCCGTCGATCGAGAAGTCGTTCTCGATGAGCGAGAACGCCTTGATCTGGCGCTCCGAAGGCTCATCCCCGTTCACGATGTCGAGCATCTGCTGGAAGAGAGCGCGGCATTTCGGATTGCGAATCAGGTCCTGCTTGTTCCGCCACTCGACGCCGTTCGCGATCGCCCAGTTCTCGAGCCGGTCGAAGTTCGGCACGATGAGCGCCGAAAGGAACTTCTGCTTGTCGCCGATGAGCACCGCCGACGCCACATACTTGACCATCTTCAGCGCGCCCTCGATGGGGGCCGGAGCGATGTTCTTTCCGTAGGCGTTGACGAGGATCTCCTTCTTGCGGTCCGTGATCGTGAGGAACCCGTTCTCGTCGAACGAGCCGATATCGCCCGTGTGGAACCAGCCGTCACCGTCGACGACCTTCGAGGTCTCCTCCGGCTTTTTCCAGTACCCCTCCATGATGTTCGGGCCCTTCACGATGATCTCGCCATCGTCGGCGATCTTCACCGTGACCCCGGGAATCACCTTTCCGACGGTGCCCGTCTTCCATGCCCCGGGCCGGTTGCACGTGAGGACCGGACTCGTCTCGGTGAGTCCATAGCCCTCGTAGATCTTCACGTCGGCGCCCCAGAAGAACTCGGCAACCTCCTTGGAGAGCGGCGCGCCGCCCGAGATCGCCATCTGAAAGCGCCCCCCCAGCCGGGCCTTGATCTTCGAGAAGACGAGCTTGTCCGCGATCTTGAACTTGAGGTCGAGGAAACCCGGGACTTCCTTGCCGCCTTCGAGGAGCCCGAGCCTCTCCTTCCCCTGATCCGTCGCCCAGCCGAAGATCTTTTTCCGCATGCTCGGCGCCGTCTCGAGCGCGGCCTGCACGCGGGCGAGCATCTTCTCGTACACGCGCGGCACGGCCGCGAACACGTGCGGCCGGACCTCCTGGAAGTTGTCCGTGAGCTTCTCGATCGATTCGGCGTAGTAGATGGACGCGCGGCGCGAGAAATAGAGGTAGTCGACCATCCGCTCGAAGACGTGGGAGAGCGGGAGGAACGAGATCGCGATCGTCTCCTCGGTGACGTCGAAGAACTTCGACGTCGTCATCACGTTCGAGACGAAGTTCCCGTGCGAGAGCACCGCGCCCTTGGGCTCGCCGGTGGTTCCCGAGGTGTAGATGATGGTCGCGAAGTCGCCAGGCTCGATCGTCGACACGCGCTCGTCGAACGCGAGCTTGTCGGTCGCGAGCATCTGCTCGCCCCGCCGCACCACCTGATCGAACGTGGATACGCGGTCGACGCCCGGCAGCTCCCCTTCGATGAGGACGACGTGGAGGAGGTTCGGGCAGCGGTTCCTCACGTCGAGCACCTTACGAAGCTCGACGGCGTTGGAGACGACCACGACCTTGGCCTCGCAGTCCTTCAGGATGTACTCCACCTGAGGCGCGAAATACGTGATGTAGATCGGGACGGACATCGCTCCCAGAGCGAGGGTGGCGAAGTCGGTCATGGGCCACTCGGGGCGGTTCTCGGAAAGAATGGCGACCCGGTCCCCGCGGTCGACCCCGAGCGTCGCGAGACCGAGCGCGAAGCCCTTGACCTTCTTCGCGAACTCTTCGGCCGAGACGTCTTTCCATTCGCCGTTGACCTTCGAGCACAGGAGATTCGGTTTTCCGCTGCCCGCCGCATAGTCGAAATAGTCGAGATGCGTCCGGGCCGGAAGGGCGTCTTTCATGAAGCCTCCATCGAGAGAGGGGAATTCACGAGCCGTGTGGCCCGGGAGACCCCTGCGGTCCGGCGGGACCGCTCAGGGATCCCTTCGGGATCCCCGCGTTTCCATGATACGGCGCATGACGCGCTCGAACGGACGCGTAAAAAGCAGACGGCCTCCGCCGCTGTCGTAGGATTCCCGGGCGTGACCGCATGACGATGGATCCCGCGGAAGGCCGCGACGCCGTGACCGTCGAGCCGCCCACCGCACCCGGGACGAATCCCCAGGCCCCGTCGCTTCTCGAGTCGCCGCTAGCGCAGCCGATCCTGCTGCTCGCGGTCTGGTGCGCGCTGGTCGCCCCCTCCTGGGCCGTGTGGTTCGGGGTGCCATTCGTTCGCACACCCTTCGAGTTCGACTGGTATCTCGGCCTCTACCGGGACCTCCCGGCCGCCGAGCAGGCCCGTTTCGTCCTATCGGGGCGGCTCTTTCATGCGTTCCTGTTCCTCCTTCTCGGGGGTCTCTACGTGCGCTGGATGGCGAGCCTGGCCGTCCAGGGGGAATCCTCGGTGCCGTTCCGGTTCGTTCCCGCCTTTCTCGCGGTCGCGTGCGCCGGACTCCCCTGGCTCTCGCCCGACGTCTTCTACGGCATCGGGCTGGGTTGGCTCGAGGCGCACTACGGGATCGACCCGTATCTCGCACCCATCGGCAGCGTGCGCGGCTTCTCACGCGACCCGATGTTCCAGAACGTCTTCCCGGGGTTCTTCGGGCTTCCCGCGACCTACGGCCCGCTCTTCCAGCGCGCCATGACGTTCACGATGGACCTCTCGGGTGGATCGATCACGCGCGCGCTCGTGCTCGTCAAGGCCGTCCACCTCGGGCTTCACCTCTTCGCGACCTGGGCCGTCTACCGCCTCGCGCCCGAAAGGCACCGCCGCCTCGCCGCGTTCGCCTACGCGGTCAATCCGCTCATCCTTTTCAACGTGCTGACGGCCGGGCACAACGACCACTTCATGAACGCGTTCCTGCTGCTCGCGCTTCTCCTGCACGAGCGGCGACCGTTCTTCTGGAGCGGCATCGCTCTCGGGGCCGCGGCGAGCGCGAAGTACATGCCCATCCTCCTCGTACCCCTCTTCTTCGTGCACGCCTGGCGGCGGGAGGGTCCGGGACGGCGGGTGGGCGCACTGCTCGAGAGCGCCGGTTTCGTGTGCGCGCTGGCGGCGTTTCATGCGCTGCAGCCCTCGTCGGTCGCGCGGCTCCTCGACGTTGCCAAGTCGACCAGCGGTGTCTTCCGCAACTCGATCTACCATGTGCCGGGCGTCCTCGGCCTCCTCAACCCCGGCACGGCAGGCGGCTTCAAGCTGGTGCTCACCGGAATTTTCTTCGCGTTCTACGCGGCTCTCCTGCTGTGGCTCCTCCGCACGAAGCTGCGGCCGGGCCTCGCGGACGCGTGCCTCGTGACCCTGGTCGTGTACTTCGTCGTCGTGAACTCCAGCAACCACGAGTGGTACATGACGTGGCTCCTGGGTCTTGCAGCCGTCTCTTCGGCCGTGGTCCGTTCTCGCCTGGACGCTTCGGGGCCCGTGAAGCTCGCGCTCGCGCTCTCGGCGCTCTACATGCCGCTCGTGATCTTCACGGTCAAGGGGCCGCTCTTTTTCGTCGTGCTCGCGAACGCGATCGTGTGGCTCGTGCTCGTGGGCGTCTCCCTTCCGTTCCTGCGCGAGGCCGTGAGGACCCGCCTCTTCGCGCTCGAGAGCGAGCCCTCAGAGCCGAGATAGGCCCACGGAAAGAACGTCCACGCAGCCCTCGCGGATCCGGGCCAGAACCTCGGGACCGGGCTCGCCGCTGAGCTGGATGCGCGCGCAGGCGGCCTGGGCTCCGGCGAAGACGACGTTCTCCGTCTGCTCCACGTTGAGACCAGCGGCCCGGAGCTCCCCGAAAACGTGCGCGAGCACGCCGACGCGGTCCCTGTGGCGCACGGTCAAAAGGTGTGTCGCCGGCGTGCGGTCCGAAAGGTTCACGGCATTCGGGACCTGCCCCGTGGTCTTGAAGACCTTCACGATGCGGACGGTCTCGCCGGCAATCGCGTTCTGGGCCTGATCGGTCGAGGCGCCCACGTGGTGGGTGCCGACGACGCCCGCGAGCTTCACGATGCCGTCCTCGAAAGCGCCCGTGCCGCCGTGCGGCTCGTTCGCGAAGACGTCGAGACCCGCGCGGATCCCCCGGTCGCGCACGGCGGCCTCGAGGGCCGGGCCGTCCACGATCTCGCCGCGGCTCGTGTTCACGAACGACGCCCCGGCTTGCATCGCACCGAAGAACGCGGCGTCGAGGAAGCCCCGCGTCTCCTTGGAGAGCGCGACGTGTACCGAGACGACGTCGCTCTTCTGCGCGAGCTCGTGAATGCTCGAAGCCCGCTCCGCACCCAGCTCCGCGGCCCGGGCGTCGTCGAGCGACCGGCTCCAGGCGAGGGTCCGCATCCCGAACGCCCGCCCGCGGGAAAGCACCTCGCGGCCGATCGCTCCGGTGCCCAGCACGCCGAGCGTTCGCCCGGCGAGGCCCTTGGCCTTGCCGTACTCGGACTTGTTCCAGAGGCCGTTCTGGAGGTCCTTCGTCTGCTCCGGAATCCGCCGGTCGAGCGCGAGGATGAGCCCCCACGCGAGCTCGGCGACGGCGATCGAGTTCTTGCCGGGACAGTTCGACACCGCGATCGCGCGCTCCGAGGCCGCCGCGAGGTCGATGGTGTTCACCCCCGCGCCCGCCCGGATCACGAGGGCGAGGCCCGTGCCCTGCGCCAGCTCTTTCGCGGAGACCTTCGTGGATCTCACGACGAGCACCTCGGCCAGCGTTTCCGCGAGCCGCGCGCCGAGCGCGTCGCCCTCCAGCTTCGGCTCGTACACGACCTCGCATCCGAGGGCCCGCAGCCCGGCGAGCCCCGACTCCTCGAACTTGTCCGCGACGAGTACCTTCATGCCAGCTCCCTGTCGCCTAAAACCTATGAACGAAGAGGCCGGAGCGCAGCTTCGGCTCGAACCACGTGCTCTTCGGAGGCATCGTTGCGCCGGCGTCCGCGATCGCCATGAGCTCCGCGAGCGTCGTCTCGTACATCGAGAACGCCACCGCGAAGTCGCCGGAGTCCACGCGCTTCACCAGCTCGTCCGTGCCCCGGATGCCGCCCACGAAATCGATGCGCTTGTCCGTGCGTGGATCGCCGATGCCGAGCACCGGGGCGAGGAGCCGGTCCTGCAGCACCGAGACATCGAGCGACGATATGGGGTCCTTCTCGTCCACAGGGAGGAGCGGCGTGAGCCCGTACCAGGCCCCGCCGAGGTACATGCGCACGTCGCCCTTGCGACGGGGCTCCGGACCGGCGTCGGGCGCCACGGCGAACTGCTTGCGGATCTCCTCGAGAAACGCCCCGGGCTCGCGCCCGTTGAGGTCCTTCACGAGCCGGTTGTACGGCAGGATGCGCAGCGCCGCGTCGGGAAAAATCGTCGCGGGGAACCAGTTCGCGGGATGGTCCGCCGGGAGCGGACCCGACTTCTCGGCGGCGGCGGCGGCGATGGCGGCGCGGGCGCGGGAGGCCGACGCGCAGCGGTGATGGCCGTCGGCCACGTAGAGCATGGGGATCCCGCGGAACGCGTCGAC
>CAZXSG010000323.1:0-5508 GCA_964643185.1 uncultured Holophagales bacterium | reverse complement strand
CCCCCTCGGCTACGGGCCGGGTTTTGCCTTCGAGCGCTCGCGCGCCAGGGGCCGGGAATGCCTTCTACACGACCGATCTCGCCATCGCGAACGGGGGCGCCAGCGCGGTCACCGCGACCCTTCAGTTCCTCGGGAACAGTCGCGACGGCTCGACGGGACCGACGCGTGACGTGACCATTCCCGCGCGCGGCGTCGTGTCGTTCACGGACGTCCTGTCGTCCGCGTTCGGGCTCACGGCGAACGAGTTCGGCGCCCTGCGGGTGACGACGACGGATTCCGGGGCGCTGCTCACGGTTCTCGGACAGACCTCCACGCCGGCCCCAACGGGTGGCACCTTCGGCCAGAGCGTGCCGGCGGCGGGGCCCTCGGATCTCGTGATCCACAGCTCGCCGCGGGCCATCGTGGGTCTTCGGGAGGACGCTCTTTTCCGCACGAACCTCGTCCTCGTGAACGCCACGGAGAAGCCCCTCGACGTGGAGATGACGCTCGTGACCGACGACGGACGGACGCTTGGCCCCGTCACCGTCGCGGGCTTCCTTCCGTGGGAGATGCGTCAGGTGAGCCGCGTGGTGAGGCAGTTCGCCGAGGCCGGTGCCGTTACGAACGGCCTCCTCGTCGTCTCGACGCCGACGGTTCAGGGTGCGTTCGCGACGTACGCTGCCGTCATCGACAACACGACGAACGATCCGCGCACCCTGCTGCCCTCGGTGGAAGGGCCGAGCACGCTCTTCCTTCCCGCGAGCGCGCGCGCCCCCGGCGCCGGCGGCGCGTTCTACACCTCCGATCTCGCGTTCGGGAACCGCGGATTCCGCGATGCGCGCGTGAAGCTCAAGTTCCTGGGCAACACCAAGGACGGACGCGACGGGGACGAGAAGGAGATCGTCGTGCCCGCCGGAAAGACGCTGGCGGTGACCGACGTTCTCGGCTCGGTGTTCGGCCTCACCCAGGACTTCGGCGCCATCCGCGTCGTGTCGTCGAACGCGTTGGTCGACGTCCTGGGCCAGACCTCGACTCCGGGCGCCGGAGGAACGTTCGGGCAGAGCGTGGCGCTCTCCGGGCCCTGGGATCTCGTACACTCGAACAACGTGAAGACGATTTTGGGCGTTCGCGAGGATTCGGGGTTCCGCACGAACCTCATCGTCGCGAACGTCACCGAGGCCAACCTCGACGTCGATCTCGATTTCCGGAGTGCCGCGGGGACGGCGGTGGGCTCCCGGCGCATCTCGCTCCGGCCGCTCGAGATGCAGCAGATCTCCCGCGTGCTCGACGGCGTTTCCGGGACGCCCGTCGCAATCAGGCTCCTCACCGCAACGCCGAACGGACGCTTCGCGGCCTACGCCTCGGTGATCGACAACGTGACGAACGACCCGCGGACGCTGCTTCCGAAATGAGCGGCCACGTTGCTGTCATCGGGGCCGGCGTCTTCGGTGCGTTCACGGCCCTCGCTCTGCGCCGGAGGGGACTCCGCGTCACGCTGTTCGATTCTTACGGCCCGGGTAACTCGCGCTCGATCTCCGGAGGCGAGACGCGCGTGATCCGGACGATTTACGGCGGAAAAGATCTGTACACGGCCCTCGCCCGCGAGGCCCGTGACGCCTGGCGCGAATGTGAGACCCGCTGGCGACAGCGGGTCTACACCGAGAACGGCGTGCTGTGGATGGGTGCCGGCGAGTCCCCGAACGCGGCCTATGTCACGGATTCCCTCCCGCACCTCACCGAGCGCGGGATCCCGTTCGAGCGCCTCGATCCATCGGAGCTCGAGACCCGCTATCCCGTGCTCCGCACGTCCGGAATCTCGTGGGCCGTGCTGGAGCCCGAGGCCGGGTTCCTCCTCTCTCGCCGCGCCTGCGCTCTCGCGGTGGCGGAGTTCGTGGAGGCCGGGGGCGTGTACCGGCTCGCGGAAGTGCAACCCGGTCCGCTCATCGCCGGCCGCATGGACGGCCTCAAGCTCTCGGACGGCTCGACGTTCTCGTGCGGCGCACTGGTCTTCGCGGTCGGGCCCTGGCTTCCCGCGCTCTTTCCGAAGAGGCTGGGGCCGTACTTCGCGGTCACCCGGCAGGAGGTCGTGTTCTTCGGGCCTCCGGCGGGCGACGGGCGCTTCTCGGAGAGCACCTTCCCGGTATGGCTCGACGTGGGCGAGCGGATGGTCTACGGAATTCCGGGGAACGAGTCACGCGGGTTCAAGGTGGCCGACGACACGCGCGAGACGCCGTTCGATCCCACCTACGGAGACCGGATCGTGAGCCCCGAGACGATCGCCTCGCTGCGCGAGGCGGTGAGCAAGAGATTTCCCGTGCTCTCGGGCGCGCCCGTCGTCGAGACGCGCGTCTGTCAGTACGAGAACACGGTGGACAAGGATCTGCTCCTGGACCGCGTGCCGGGCACCTCGAACGCCTGGGTCCTGGGCGGCGGATCCGGACACGGCTTCAAGTTCGGCCCGGTGCTCGGGGAGCGGGCCGCCGAGACCGTGCTCGGCCGGCGCGACGTCGAGCCCGCGTTCTCGTTCTCGCGCTTTCCCCTGCCGGCCGACTGAGAGAAACCTCCTACGCGCCGCGGCCCGACAGGCGGACGCGGCGCGCGAGGAGGGCCTCGATCTCGCGATCGATCTCCTCGATCAGATCGCGCGTCCCGGACAGAGCGGAAGTACCCGAGCCGAGCTCGGGGATCGTGACCTCGGCGGACTGCGTCCGCGCGCCGTCGTGGAGCTCGCGGTCGGCGGCGAGGAGCGCGTCGAGGAGCGCCCGGCGCGCGGGGGCGGCGTAGGGGTTCTCTCTGTGGAGCGCGGAGAAGAGGGGGCCGGCGTCCTCGCGCACCGACGCGATGGTGCGGGCGATGGCCTGGTAAGAGGGCGGGGCGAAGCGGGCCTCCGGCGGCGCGCCCGCGTCGAGCATGCCCTTGGCGACGAAGAACGCGAGAGCGTGCGTGAACGCCATGGCGCGGTCGTGCTCGTGGGCGTCCTGCAACAGCACCTCACAGCCGATGCGCGAGAAGAGCGCGCTCACGGAGTCCACGGCTGCCGGATGCAGTGCGTTCCCACAGACGACGGCACGCAGCGGCCGCTCGCCGCGGAGAAGGCTCACCGGACCGAACAGTGGATGTGTCCCGACCCAGGGGATTCCGCCTCCCAAGGTCGCCACGAGCCGATCACAGGGTGCGACCTTCACGCTGCCCACGTCGAAGACGATCTGCCCGGGCCCGAGGTGCGGACGCACGGACGCCGCGGCGTCTCCGATGAGCGTCACCGGCACGGCGAGGACGATGAAGTCGGCATCGCGGCACAGCCCGGCGAGCGAGTCCACGCGTGCGTCCTCCGGGACGGCACTGTGGTGAGGATCGAACGCGCGGACGGAGTCGCCCGCTTCCCGGAAGAGCCCCGCGAGCGCCGCGCCGAACCGGCCGTATCCGAGGAAGGCGATCGTGCTCATCGCGCGGGCGGCTCAGTCCGTGGTTTTCTTGAAGCGCAGCACCGAGAGCCCGATGATCGTGAGCGTGAACACGGTGAGGAGGAGCGTGGGCTGCCACAGCTCGCGCAGCGTGGCCCCGCGGAGCACGAGCCCGCGCATCACCTGGATGAAGTACTTGGCCGGGATCACGTGCGTGAGGAGCTGGAAGATCTTCGGCATGCCGTCGATGGGGAAGACGTAGCCCGAGAGGAAGACGAACGGCAGCAGCACGAACGTCGACATCTGCATGGCCTGCATCTGCGTTTTGGCGACCGTCGAGATGAAGATGCCGAGGCCGAGCACGGCCGCGATGAACAGAAAGCCCACGAAGTACAGCTCGGGCACGCTGCCGCGGATGGGGATGCCGAAGAGGTAACGCATCAGGAGCAGCACGGTGGTGAACTGGAAAAAACCGATCAGGAGGAACGGGACGATCTTGCCGAGGATCAGCTCGATGCGGGTGACCGGCGTGACCTGGAGCTGCTCGAGCGTGCCGCGTTCGCGCTCTCTGACGATCGCGCTGGCCGTGAACTGGATGAGCGAGAACGTGAGGATGATGGCGACGAGACCGGGGATGATGAACGTCGCCGTCTTCAGCTCGGGGTTGTACCAGGGGCGGAGGCGCAGATCGACGGGCAGCGATTTCTCGCGCCAGCCGGCCCGTTTCGCGAGGATCTGGAGGGAGAGCCCGTTCGCGATGCCGGAGCCGATCGACATCGCCTGGTTCGCGGTCGTGGTGTCCGAGGCGTTGACCACGAGGAACGCCCGCGCCGGCACACCCTGGTGGAGGTTTTTCCCGTAGTTCCTGTCGACCACGAGCCCGACCGACGCCGTGTCGGCATCCAGCGCGCGCCCGATCTCGTTCAGCGACGCGGCATGCCCCACGATGTCGAAGTACTCGCTGGCGCTCAGCTTCGCGACGAGCTCGCGGCTCTCGAACGAGCGGCTCTCGTCGAGGACGATGGTGCGGAGGTGCTTGACGTCGTAGTTGATCGCGTAGCCGAAGATGAACGTCTGCATGATCGGCAGCAACACGATCATGCGGAGCGTGAGACGGTCTCGCGAGAGCTGCAGGAACTCCTTCTTCGTGAGGGCGAGGAGACGTCTCATACGCTCACCGCCGGCTGGGTTTCCGCGGCATAGCTCCTCGCGAGCGACACGAAGACGTCCTCGAGTGAGGGCTCGGCGGGCGTGGGCGCCCCGAACGGCGGAGGGAGCCCCGCGACGTTCCCCGCGCGGCCGGCCGTCGCCACGGCCCGCAGCCTCACGCCGAAGAGGTAGGAATCCTCGAGGGCGGCGTCGTCCCTCACGGCCGCGAGCGCCGCGAACGGCTCACCCGGCGGCACGACCTCGAAGATGTGGTCCCGCAGGCTGCCCTTGAGGTCATGGGGCGTTCCCTTCGCGATGAGGTGGCCGTTGAGGATGAACGTGAGCTGGTCGCATTGCTCGGCCTCGTCCATGTAGTGCGTCGTCACGAGCACCGTCATGCCCTCGTCGTTCGCGAGCTCGTAGATGAGGTCCCAGAAGAGCCGCCGGCCGCGCGGGTCGACGCCTCCGGTGGGCTCGTCGAGGACGAGGAGCTCGGGCTCGTGGAGGAGAGCCGCCGCGAGGGCGACGCGCTGGCGATAGCCGGTGGAGAGAGTCTCGGTGATCGTTCCGAGAAAACGCTCGAACCTGAGGCGCGCGGCGAGCTTCGCGATGCGTGCGGCGAGGCGCTCTTTCGAGAGTCCGTAGACCGTGCCGAAGAACTCGAGGTTCTCCTTCGCGGTGAGGTCGAGGTACAGGGAGAACTTCTGGCTCATGTAGCCGAGCCTTTTCTTCCAGGTCTCGGCCCGCTTCACGATGTCGAGACCCTGGGGCCCCGTGATGCGGCCCGACGTGGGCACGAGGAGGCCGCAGATCATGCGGATCGTCGTGCTCTTGCCGGAGCCGTTGGGTCCCAGGAAGCCGAACACGCGGCCCTTCGGCACGTCGAAGGAGACCTCGTTCACGGCGGTGAAGTCGCCGAAACGGCGGGGGGGGGTGGGGACCCGCACGGGAGGCTCTGGGCCGAAAGCCCGCAGGC
>CAZXSG010000322.1:0-5510 GCA_964643185.1 uncultured Holophagales bacterium | reverse complement strand
CGAGCCCACGAAACAGGCCCAGCATGCCTTCGCGGTCGGCCAGGATCTCTTCTATCTGGAGCGCCTTCGTGTCGATCTCGCGCTCCGCGCGCGCTCGGCCTTCCTCGATGGCCGTCTTGTAAAGCTCGTCGAACTTGAACTGCTCCGCCACCTGGCCGAGCACCTCTCCCCTTATGTCCTCGGATTCGCCGCCCTGCACTTCCCGCAGCTTCGCCGTGACCTCGTCGATCTTCCGCTCGAGGTACTCGTACACGCGCTGATCGGCGAAAGCGTCGCTCGTGCTGTCTACCCGCAGGTTGAACACCACCACCGGATGCCTCTGCCCGTAGCGATAGACACGACCAATGCGCTGTTGAAGCACCATGGGGTTCCAGGGCAGGTCGTAGTTCACCACCGTGTGACACGACTTCTGCATGTTCAGCCCCTCGCCGCCGGCCTCCGTGGAAACCATGAAGCGTGGGTTCGGGATGTCCTCGTTGAACGACTCGACCTGCCGCTTCCGTTCGGTGGTGTCCATGCTTCCGTTGATCTGAGCCACGGAGTTCGGGCCGAAGCGCGATTCCAGGGCCTCGACGAGCCTCGACTGCGTGGCCCGGTACTCCGTGAAGATGAGCACCTTCACGTCTCCGGGCAGCTCGCCGATCCTCTCCAGGAACGACGTCATCTTGGTGTCCTTGGCCCGAGTCGCCTCGAGCTTCCGGAGGAGCGACGCCACCCGCGCGCGCTCGCCTTCGATGAGGCTCTCCTTCTTCTTTCGTCCGCGACCGGACGGCGCCTCCAGAGCCGCAAACGTCACTTCCCGGGCAGCCTTCTCTCCGGCGAATCGATCGTCTCCGCCGTTCAGCGAAGCCTCGCCTTCCACTTCGCCGTCCAGAGCGCGCAGGCGGTTCTCGAGGGCCGACGCGATCGCCGCGCGCGACGAAGACGCGAGCTTTCCGAACGTCGACATCAGGAAACCCACGGCCATGGCACTCTTGCCGTCCCTCTTTCGCTGGAGGCGCTCCGCCTCGCGATAGCCCGTGCGGAGGTACTCGCGCAGCTCCTCGGAGAACGCGACCTCGTCTGCAGTGGGAGCGAACGGAATGATCCGGGCCGGAGCGATGCCCTTGAAGATCCGCTCGCGGTTCACGTCTGTCACGTCGCTCTTGCGGTTCCGAATCATCACCTGCTTGAGCGGCACGCCCGGGTAGTCTTTCGCGCCCTTGGGGAAGAGATCCTCGCGGAGGATCCGGAGCATGTTGTAGAAGTGCACGTTGTTGCCCGAGTGCGGCGTCGCGCTCAGGAAGAGGATGTTGCGCGCCTTGGGGCGCACGAGCTGCGCGACCTTGTGGCGCTGTACGTCCGTGCCGGACGCCAGGTGGTGCGCTTCGTCGAAGATCACGAGCTCCCAGGGCCGGGCCTGCGCGATCGCGTCGCCGAACTTCGCCTGGTTGCGAACCGTGTCGATCGAGACGATGAGCTGATCGACGTCTCCCAGGTCTGCGGGCGTCTGGAGCGTCCGAAACTTCCGGCGGAAGCGCATCGCCATCTCTTCCTGCCACTGTGGCAGGAGGCCGGCGGGGGTGACGATGAGGCATCGGAAGGCGCCCAACGTTCGTTTCCGAAGCACCTCCATGATCATGCCGGCTTCGATCGTCTTGCCGAGGCCCACGTCGTCGGCTATGAGAAACGCGCGCTCCGCGCGGGCGCTGTTCACCACGCGGTTCGCCACGATGATCTGGTGCGGCAGCATCTGGAACGGCTGGTTCGAAAGCTCGCCCGTGAGGGAATGACGGGCCTCGAACCAGCGGCCCAGCACCTTGAGCTGGAAGGGAATGCGGCTCGCTGGACCGGCCTTCAGCCTGAGCCGCTCAGCGAGCGTCTCCTTGACGATGAGCTCCGCACTCGTGTGCATCTGGTGACCTGTGCTGGAGCCCCAGGCGACGAGCGCCTGAGTTACGCCCGCGACCGTTTCCACGTACTTGACCTGGCCCTCGCCAAGAGCGAGGTCCGAGACGTGCACCACGAGGCTCCCCGGGCGTAGCTCGCTCATTCGACACCTCGTGCCAGTTCCTCACGCCGATAGCGCAAGCCCAGAAGACCAACCTCCACGTGCCTCGTGGGGATCTCTTTCCCATCGAGCAGGTAGTGTGCCGCCTGGCGGAGCAGGCGATCGTACTCATCGGCCTGCCTACGGCGAACGGCCGCGATTCCCTCGACGAAGCGCCGGGCCTCCGGAGAGCGATCCTCGGCCGAAAGGCCGTCGAGAAGGCTCGAGAGTCTCCGCCGAGGACGGAAGGCTGCAAGCGAAGCGGCAATGAGGCGAGTGGTTGGCCGGCCGGCCACCGAATCCGAAAGCTCGAGCGCCTCTCCCAGCTTGTGGGCGAGCTCCATGGGGTGGCGATCGTCGTGTACGTCCTCCCATTCCTCGAGCTCCCGCCCCAGCTCGGCCTGGAGGAACAGATCGAAGACCTTGATCCAGGGCGCATCGTCCGACCTCAGATTCCGTCCCTCTGCTTCGCGCGCGAAGGCCCGGGAGGCATTTTCCAAGGCGGTACCCGAGATCTCGTCTGGGTCGGCGACGGCTTTGGCGACCTCCCCGATCGGGTGCTTGGCATCGTAGAGACGCAGTGTCGTGAACTCGTGAAACGGATAGGGATGAACGAACAAGCCGGCGGCCTCGAGCGCGAGGTCTACAGATCGAGCCTGCGCATCGGTAAAGCGCCCTATCCCGAACTCCCTGCGCAGCTCTTCACGGCGGATGGATAGAAACCCTTTGCCCGTTGCGCGTACCTTGCTCGCCAGGGCGGCCGCAGCTTCATCGAACGTCATTCCTCGTCCCCTCCTGTCGCCTCGTCTTCGGATCCGCCTCCCGGCGCGTTCAGCTCTTCCAAGCTCGGGGCCGGGAAGGTGAGGTCGTCGCCGATCAGCCTGCGGTATTCGTTCACTACCTCGGAGAGCGGGCGCGCCGGGTCTTCCCAGGTGGCCGCGGCGTCGAGCAGTGCCAGAGCCGTCGAGCCATCGGCCTCGCCTCCGCCGGCCAGCACTCTCTCGGTGACCCGCTCCGCAACGCGTCGCGCAGCGTGTGAACGGGAGGCACGCGGCCAGTCGCCCGTTCGGTACGTGGACCACAGTGTGGCCTGCACGACGTCGACCATGACCTGCCGGTGCGGCGCTTCTGTCTGCTCGAAAGGTGCCCACCTCTGGCGAGCCGTACGAAACTGCACGCAGCTCATGAGCACTTCCGGCGTGCGCGCCTCGATCTCCCTGCGAAAGCGCTCCCGGAGCGCTCGCCCGAGCGCTTCCCGTCGCCCGGCGACCAGGATTTCCTGGTTCTCGGCGCTGTCGAGGATGCGTTCCACCTCTTGCTCGAGCCCGCCGCCGAGCAGGTACGCACGTTGGGCCGCCGCCACCTCGCGCACGCGCTCGGGCCGCAGCGCGTCGGCGCTCTTGAGCTGCGAGCGCGCTTCGAGGAAGACGTCCCAGTAACTCTCGGGCATCCAGGCGCCGAAGCAAGGCAGGTTCAATGTGAGCTTGGCGAGGAGCAGCGTCACGCGGCGGGCGTCGCGGCGAAGCTGGCCTCCCTCGGCTTCCGGTACGAGGTCGACGGCGAAGCCCAGGGTTCTGGTTTCGTGCGAGCCCCGTCCCAGGGCCTTACGGCGCGGAGGCACCATGTCGCCCTGCCGATAGAGCTGCTCCAGCGGAACGCGGAGCACGAGCGCGTCCAGCGATCGCCGCCCCCGGCCCACGAGGAAGCCCTTCCAGATGAAGTCCCGAACGTGCTCCTCGGGCAGGGTTTCGAGCGGAGCGACCTCGGGAAGGAGCGCGAACGCGGCCTCCAGCGCCGCGCGTTGCTCTTTCCGTTCAGCGGCGGCCTCGCGCGGAGGCTCGGCCGTAGCGAGGCCCCGCGTGGCGAGGAAGGCTCGGGCGTCCGGGCCGTTCAGCTCGCGGCGCGGAATGCTACGCACGAACCTGCGGAAGGCCGAGCGCACGTCGCCCGCGGCGTCGCGGATGAGCACGCCGAGCTCGTGGTTCTGCTCGAACGCGCTTCTGGTGAGATTCGCGGAGCCGACGATGAGCCGCGGGCCTCGGGGGCCCTCTACGTAGAGAGCCTTCGCGTGGAGGAGCCCGGAGCTCTCGAGGACGAGGCCGAGCGAGAGACGAGGACCCGCGGCCTCTCTCAGGGCGAGGAGCGCGTCGAAGAGCGCCGACGTGTTGAAGCCCCGCCGGTCCACCGCCAGGACGATCTCGCCGTCACCGCCCCGCGCGATCACGTCGCCGAGCGCACGCTGGAGCCGCTCGAGACCCGAGAGGGACGCGAAGGCCGTTACGAGGACGAACCGGCTCGCGTCAGAAAGCGCGTCCAGGACCTCGACGGAATAGCTCTCGCCGGGAGATGAAACCAGCTCTGCGGACGGCACGAGGAAATGCTAACGCAGCGGGCCGGAGACATGAACTGCCTTCGTTGAGGTCTTGCCAGAACGTCGGGAAGGGGGAAGGGTAGATCCGACCTTCCTGAGGGCGGCCTCGCGGTTCACTTTGTAACGCCGCGCCAGACTCAGCACTGTACCGTCCCCGGCATCGAGGCCGGACGTTCTCTGCTCGAAGGCTCCAGCCGGCACGAGGAGCTCGGCAGCGAATCGGTTGCAGAACACCTCGATTGAGCGGCTCTCTCCGCGCAGAGCCCGAAGATACTCGTGGTCCTCCACGGTGACACCGCTCGTGTGCGAAACGAGGTGCCCCACCTCGTGCGCGAGCGTGAAGATCTGCCTCGTCAGCCTCGTACTGTTGTTCAGAACCACCACGGGAAAGGTCTCATCGTAGAGACAGAAGCCGGAGACCGATTTCTGCTTGATGGCGTCCTTGAAGACGAAGACACCCGCGTCCTCGAACGCGCTCCGCCAGCTCTCGAGGGCCTCCCGTTCGCCTTCCGCCTCACCGTCTGATCCTCGATGGACACGCCTAGAACGCGCCGCAGGGCAGCCGCAGCCTCGGCCACGTCGCCTCCCGGGGTGATACGGACGTCTCTCACGAGAAGGCGTGCGGCAGCGCTCTTCCCATGGAACAGCTCGGCGAGCGCGATCTGGTCGGCCCGCGCGCGCCGAATGGCATGGCGGGTCGCCGGGGTGAGCTTCTCGATCTCGAAGCCGGGCAACGTTCGGAACCACTCCTCGAGCGCGGGCTCCTCGGGCGGCGCCGGGAAGAAGAACATCGCAAGGGGACGCTTCAGTACCTCGTAGGCGAGCCGCTCCAGCTCCGAGTAGGTCGGAGCGCCGTCTCCCAGCTCCCACGAGGCGACCACAGCCGGGTTCTTCCCGAGCCTTTCGGCCACGTCCTCGACGCTGCGTCCAGACCGCTCGCGCGCCCACCGAAGGACGACGGGGTTGAGCCCCTCGACTTCCTTCCGCCGGGGGGTCGAAGACGCGCTGGTCATGAACGCGATTCTGGCAGGCAGCCCGCCGGGAGGCGAGAGGCTTCGAGCCGTCCCCCCGCAAGAACGTGACGGCGCCTACCGGGCCTCGCTCCTACCG
>CAZXSG010000321.1:0-5522 GCA_964643185.1 uncultured Holophagales bacterium | reverse complement strand
GGGGGGGTTGGTGGGGTTTAGGTACCGGTGGAGGTTGTAGTACGGGAGGTGGCCGTGCTTGCGCTCGCGAACGTGGTTGGCGAGCGCTCCCACGCCCCGCACGTCGGGCGACACGAACAGCGCGAGGCCGTCCTCGAACGAGAGGCGCTCCGCCGCGACCACCCGTTCGGCGATCGGCAGGAGGGGCGAGCCCTGGAACCTGGCGAGCAGAAGGTCTTCGTTCAGACCTGTTCCGGGCGCGAGATGACCGATGGGACCTTCTGCTCGGTCAGAGCCTTCAGGTCCAGGTGGTCGTAGTGGCCCTTGTAGCGCTCGTAGGCTTCACGGCCCATGACGAGCGTGGGGAAGAACACGAAATCCGAGACGGTGCCCACCGCGAAGAGCTCGTCGCTCTCTTCGCCGGTGACCTGGCACGTCCCCTTCATCTTCAAGCGTTTCCAGACGGGTCCCGACATGCCTCGGATCTTACCAATGCCAGGAGCGAGATGGCGGCCAGCGTCGCGAGGGCGGCGCCGGTGAGGTACGCCGAGCGCGAAGAGACGCGCTCGAAGAGCCACCCGAAGCCGACGCTCGCGGGCAGCGCGCAGAACGCCGTGAGGCCGTGGAACAGGCCGAACGCGCGTCCCCGGCTCTCCGGCGGAACGAGGCTCGCGACGAGGGCCTTCTCGGCTCCCTCCGAGAGCGCGGCATGAACTGAATAGAGCGCGAGGACGAGGACGAACACGGCCTGCTGGTCCACGTGAGCGAAGGCCGCGTACGTCGCCGCGTACAGGCAGAACGCGAGGAGCAGCGTGCGACGCCGTCCGATGCGGTCCGAGAGGCCGCCGCCCCAGTGACCGAGCGCCGAGCGGATCGCGTTGCTGAAAGCCCAGAGGAGCGGAAGCGCCGCGGCCGCGAAGCCCACCTCGCGGGCCCGGAGGAGGAGGAACGTGTCCGAGGACGCCGCGAGCGCGAAGAGACCCATCGGCACGAGCGCCTTCCAGAACCCGGGCGGAAGGGGAGCGAGCTTCTGCCCTGCGGGGATGGTCTTCTCTCGCGGCATCTCCTTCACGAAGCGCACGAGCACGAAGACGCCGATGAGCCCGGGCACGGCCGAGAGGAGGAACACCGTTCGGAGAGGGACGTCGAAAAAGCCGAGGAGCGCGGCCGCGAGGAGCGGCCCCAGCACGGCGCCCGCGTTGTCGAACGCGCGATGGAGGCCGTAAGCGGCGCCGCGCCGCTCGGGCGGCGTCACCTCCGCGATGAGCGCGTCGCGCGGAGCCGATCGCACGCCCTTGCCGATGCGGTCGAGGAAGCGGATCGCGAGGATCGCGGGCCACAGCGTCGCGAACCCGATGAGGGGCCTCGCCAGCGCCGAGACGCTGTAGCCGAAGACGACGAGCGGCTTTCTCCGGGCGAGTCGATCGGAGATGCGCCCCGAGCCGATCTTCACGGCCGCGGACGTCGACTCCGCCACGCCTTCGATCCAGCCGAGCGCGAGCGCGGGCGCGGTGCCGAGCGAGGAGAGGAACGCGGGCAGCAGCGAGACGATCATCTCGGAGGCGACGTCGGTGAGAAAGGACACCCAGCCGAGCGTGACGACGGTTTTCGGGAGCGGCGCAGAATCCTTCGCGGTGACGCTCGTCTCGACCACGGCCTTCATTCTGAGGGTCGACCCCATCTCCGAGAAGGACCTCGCCGCGGCGCTGCTCACGAAAGAGCAGGGCGTGGTGCGCGTCGCGGTGAAGGGCGCGCGGGGCCGGAGCAAGCGGGCCGCCGCGCTGCAGCTCCTGACCGAGGTCGAGGTGACGTACTTCCTGCGGGAGGGCCGCGAGCTCGCGCGGCTCGACGTGCTGGAGATCGAGTCGAGCTCGTTCGACCTCGCGACGCGCGCGGAGACGGCGATGCTGCTGCCCTACGTCGCCGAGAGCGTGCTCACGTTCGTGCCCGAGGCCGAGCCCGGCAACGACGTCTACCGGCTCGTGCGGCACGTCCTCGACGCACTCTCCGCGGGCGTTCCCGCGGCCCTCGCGGCGCGGTACTTCGAGGTCTGGCTGCTCCGGTTCTGCGGGCTCCTGCCCGAGGATTCGCTCTGCGCCGTGTGCGGCGAGGAGCTGGGCGAATCCGTACGGCTGGACGCCGAGATCCCGGGCTTCGTGATGGCCTCCTGCGCGGGCCGGCGTGGGATCGCGGTGCCCAACGGAGCCCGCCGGCTGCTCCGCGCGATGCGTCATCAGCCCCTCACGAAGCTCGACGTGAAAGCGCCCGCGGGCGACCTGGCGGCGCTCGAGGACCTGAGCCGCGAGGTGCGCCGGCGGTTCCTGGGGCACGAGCTGAAGTCCTATCGCTTTCTCCAGGCGCTGGGCTGATCCTCGCGGCTCGAGGCCGATTCGGGGTCCGTACCTGCTAACCTTTCCGCCCCTTGTTCCAAGGAAAAGAGGCATGAGATGGATCTCCAGTCGCTGATCCTCAGGCTGTCGGAGTTCTGGTCGGCGAAGGGCTGCCTGATCGAGCAGCCCTACGACATCGAGATGGGCGCGGGCACGATGCATCCCGCGACGTTTCTCCGCGTCCTCGGGCCCGAGCCCTGGAGCTGCGCGTACGTGCAGCCTTCGCGGCGCCCCGCCGACGGCCGCTACGGCGAGAACCCGTTCCGCCTGGGCCGTTACTTCCAGTTCCAGGTCGTGATGAAGCCTTCGCCGGTGGCCGTGCAGGAGATGTACGTCGACAGCCTCCGCGCGATCGGCATCGATCCGAAGGAGCACGACCTCCGTTTCGAGGAGGACAACTGGGAGTCCCCCACGCTCGGAGCCTGGGGCGTCGGCTGGCAGGTGCTCCTCGACGGCATGGAGATCACGCAGTTCACGTACTTCCAGCAGGCCGGCGGGCTCGACCTCTCGCCGCCGACCGCCGAGATCACGTACGGGCTCGAGCGGCTCTGCATGTTCCTCGAGAAGAAAGACAGCGCCTTCGATATCGACTGGGTGCCCGGCATCAAGTACGGCGAGGTGCGCAAGCAGGATGAGTACGAGTTCTCGAAGTACAACTTCGAGATCGCCGACGCCAAGCTCACGCAGCTCCTCTTCGACAAATACGAGGAGGAAGCCGGTAAGTGCCTCGCGGCCGGGCTGGTGCTTCCCGCGTTCGACTTCACGCTCAAGTGCTCGAACGCGTTCAACGTGCTCGATGCCCGCGGCGCGATCTCGGCCACCGACCGGGTGGGCGTGATCCGCAGGGTGAGAGACCTCGCCGTGAAGTGCGCGAAGGCCTACGTGGCGTCGCGTGAAGGGCTCGGATTCCCGCTGCTGCGCGGTCGAGGGGACGCCGAAGCCGGCGCGCCCGAGGTGAGCTAGCCATGGCCGAAATGCTGTTCGAGATCCTCGCCGAGGAGATTCCGGCGCCGGTCCTGCCGCAGGCCCGGGCCGAGCTGCTCCAGAACGTCGCGCGCGAGCTGGCCGATCGCAAGATCAACGGAACGTTTTTCGTCCACTCCACGTCGCGCCGCCTGATCCTCGTGGGGCACGGCCTCATCGAGAGGCAGGACGACTACGAGGTCGAAGCGATCGGTCCCTCGGTGTCGGCCGCCTACGGAGCCGACGGATCTCCCACCCGTGCGGCCGAGGGGTTCGCGCGCGGGCAGGGCGTTCCCGTCGAGAGCCTGCGCCGCACCACGACGCCGAAGGGCGAGTACGTGCTCGCGCGGAAGACCGTCGAGGGGCGCGATACGAGCGAGCTCCTGGCCGAGATCCTCCCCGCCGTGATCTCGAAGATGTCGTTCCCGCGCATGATGCGCTGGGGCGACGGCACCCATGCGTGGGTGCGTCCCGTGCATTCGGTGATCGCGCTCTTCGATGGGCTCGTCGTGCCGTTCGATCTGTATGGAGTGGAGACGGGCCGGTCGACGCGCGGCCATCGCACGCTGTCCTCGGGCAACATCGTCGTGACGGGCGTCGACGACTACTTCGCCAAGCTGCGCTCGGCGTTCGTGGAGCCCGACATGGCCGTGAGGCAGCGGCATCTCGCCGAGGACGCCGAGCGGCTCGCGTCCGAGGTGGGCGGCGTGCCCTCGCAGGACGCCGACCTCGTGGAATCGTGGTCGCACCTCGTGGAGTGGCCCGGGCTCTCCCGCGGCACGTTCGCGCCCGACTACCTCGAGCTGCCCGAGGAGATCCTCGTCACGACGCTGCGGCATCACCAGAAGACCCTGCCCATCCGCAACGCCGAAGGAAAGCTTCTCGGCAGCTTCCTCGCGGTGTGCGACCAGGCCTCGGATCCGAAGGGCTTCATCCGTCAAGGAAACGAGTGGGTCGTGAACGCGCGTTTCGCCGACGCACGGTTCTTCTACGACGACGACGGCAAGACCCGCCTCGAGGACCGGCTCGGCAAGCTGGGCGCGTTGACGTTCCAGGAGAAGCTCGGGGACTACCTGAGGAAGACGGGCCGCATCCAGGAGCTCGCCGAGCGCCTCTCGGCGCGTCTCGGGAAATCGGAGCTGGCCGGCTCCGTCGTGAAGGCGGCGCGCCTCCTGAAGACCGATCTCGTGACCGGCATGGTGGGGGAGTTCCCGGAGCTCCAGGGCATCGTTGGCGGGCTCTACGCACGGCGCGAAGGCGAGGCCGAGCCGATCTGCCAGGCCCTCTACGACCACTACAAGCCGGCCTCCTTCGAGGATTCGATTCCGCGGGGCGACGTGGGCGGCATCGTCGCCCTCGCCGACCGGCTCGACACGCTCACGGGGCTGTTCGGGCTGGGTCTCGTCCCAACGGGCTCGAAGGATCCCTACGCTCTCCGGCGCGCCGCGCTCGGGGTCGTGAAGATCCTCGTGGAGAAGAAGTGGCGGCTCGACCTCCCGGTCGCCTGCTCCGATGCCCTCGCTCTCCACGGACGCGACCTGCCCAGGAAGCGCGACGAGGTGCTGCCCGAGCTGAGCGCGTTTCTCATGGAGCGCCTGCGCAACCTTCTCGAACGGCGCGGGTTCAAGGCCGACGAGATCGAGGCCGTGCTCTCGACCGAGGTGCGCGACGTGGCCGACGCGGTCGAGCGGGTGACCGCGGTGGCCGCGATCCGCAAGCGGCCCGACTTCGGTCCTCTCGCGATCGCGTTCAAGCGCATCGTCAACATCCTCGCGCAGGCGCCCGACGTGGCCGGCGAGCCTGACCTCTCGCGCATGACCGAGGACGCCGAGAAGCAGCTCGCCATGGACTACCTGCAGGCGCGGTCGATCCTCGACGAGCTCATCGGCAAGCGGCGTTACGACGAGTCGCTGCTCGTCATGGCTTCGCTCGGCCCGAGCCTGGACCTCTTCTTCTCCGAGGTCATGGTGCTCACGGAAGACCTCGGCGTCCGGGCGAACCGCATCGCGCTCCTCCGGTCCATGCGCGACCAGTTCTACCGCGTCGCGCGGCTCAGCGAGATCCAGGGGTAGTGGCCTGTAACGGCTGAAGCGGTAGCGGATGCGAGAGCTATCGGCGGCGATGGCAAGGCGCGCCGACGCAGGTTGGAGTTGGCTCTCCATCGAGGAGGCGCAACGCCGCCAGCGCCGT
>CAZXSG010000320.1:1266-5532 GCA_964643185.1 uncultured Holophagales bacterium | reverse complement strand
AGAAGGACAACCTCTGGGGCCGCTTCCTCGTGAACGTCGCGACCGTCACGGTGCCCGAGCCGGGCAAGGTCGCGCTCACGACGAACATCCGGCGCCCGCCGCCGCTCACGGGTCCCGAGCTGCGCTCCCAGTTGGAGAAGCAGGTCGCGGAGTTCAACGCGAAGACGGGCGCGAGCCTCGTGGCGACCGGCTTCTACGACGACGAGCCGTACAAGGTGAACCCGAAGTCGAAGCTCGTGAAGCGGCTTCTCGCGGCCTACAAGAGAGGCGCGGGCGAATCGGCCAAGGAAGCCGTGATCGGCGGCGGTACGTACGCGAAGCGGCTGCCTCACGCCATCGCGTTCGGCATGTGGTTCCCGAAGACGCCCTATCCGGGGCACGAAGCCGACGAGAAAATCGAGATCAGCGACCTCCACAAGGGCGTCCACGTGCTCCTCGAAGCGCTCTCTGATCTCGCGGGGAATGCCCCGATCCCGAATCCACTCGATTGATCCCTCTCGCCGTGGGCCCGTCGATCTAAACTCGACAACCAGCATGTCGGAACGAAGCCTCGTCCTCGTGGTCGACGACGACCCGTTCAGCCGGGACGCCATGGAAGCGGTTCTCGAAGACGAGGACTGCGAGCTGGCGTTCGCGGGCGACGGCGCGTCGGCGCTGGACCTCGCGCGCCAGCGTCCTCCCGATCTCATCCTGCTCGACTACATGATGCCCGGCATGGACGGCCCCGCCGTGCTCCGCAAGCTGCGGGCCGACGAGGGCCTTGCCGAGGTGCCCGTCGTGATGGTCACGGCGCTCGACGACCGCAAGGCCCGGCTGGAAGGGCTGGAAGCCGGCGCCGACGACTTCCTCACGAAGCCCGTCGACGCTCTCGAGTTCAGGGCCCGGGTGCGCACGGTCCTCCGTCTGCGGCGCTTCCGCAAGCTGTTCGAGGACCGCGCGCGGTTCGCGTGGGTGCTCGAGCGCAGCGAGGACGGCTACGTCTTCATCGACGAGACGGGTGCCATCGTGTCGGCGAACCCGGCGGCCCGCCTCTACCTGGGCCGCGAGACGCGTCCCGCCGCCGGCCCGTTCCTGAGCACGGTGGACGAGTCGTACCTGCGCGAGCCGCGGGAGGCCTGGCGCACGTGGCCCGGCCCGGCCCCGGCGGGCGCGCATCGCTATCTCGTGCGGGCCGAGACCCCGGCGTCGCGCGCGTTCTGGCTCGAGGTCGAGACGTTCCGCGCCCCGCTCTCGGAAACCGTGAGCGTCGTGCGGCTCCGCAACGTGACCGACGAGGTCGCCGCGCAGCGCGAGCGCCGGACGTTCCAGGCCATCGTGTCGCACAAGCTCCGCACGCCTCTGAACGGTCTCATCGGCTCCCTCGAGATGCTCAGTGAGGACGCCGACGTGCCGGCCGCCTCGCAGGACCTCGTCGCGCTCGCGGCCGGCAGCGCCCGGCGCCTGTTCGGTGACATCGAGAAGGTCCTCGAGAGCGTCGACCCGGCGATCGTGAGCGGGCATCCGTTCCCCGTCGCGGGGCTCGAAGGCCTCGTTTCGGGAATCGCGTCGGAGCTCGAGATCCAGGACGTCTCCGTGAGACCGCTGCCCTCCCCCGTCGCGTCGTTCTACCTGCCGCTTTCGGCCGTGAGGCTCGAGGCCGTGCTCCGCGAGCTCTTCGGCAACTCGAAGAAGTTCCACCCGGCGCACACGCCGGCCATCGCCGTGACCGTCTCGTCCGGTGGGCCGGGCGCTCTCCGCATCGACATCGCCGACGACGGCACCCATCTCTCCCCCGAGCAGCTCCGCCGCGCGCTGAACCCGTTCTACCAGGGCGAGCGGCTGTTCTCGGGGCAGGTTCCGGGCATGGGCCTCGGCCTCTTCCACGTCGCGTCGCGCGCGTGGGAGGTGGGAGGATCCGTGACGCTCGCGAACCGCGAGGACGGGCCCGGCGTCGTCGTCTCCCTCACGCTACCGGTCCGGCGTAGCGCGGCCTCGTGAGGAACAGTCTGTGATCGAGGTCGTCTACGAACGGGGCGGCGAGGCCCCGTTCCGGTGGCTCGACGTCACCGCCCCCGACCCGAAAGAGCTCAAGGCGCTCGCGCGGGAGCACGGCTTCCACCCGCTCTCCGTGGCCGACTGCCTCGAGCCCGGCCACCTACCGAAGCTCGAGAAGATCGAGGGGACGACGTTCGTCCTTCTCCGCGCGTTCGACGAGTCGGCCCCCGAGAGCGCCGACACCGCCCAGGCCCTGACGCGCAAGATCGCGCTGTTCCAGCGCGAGGGTCTCCTCGTGACGATCCATCGCGTGCAGCTCCCCTGGCTCGAGCCGCTCAAGGCGCGCCTCGCGGCGAGCCTCGCGGACGAGCCGTCCGCGCTCTCGACCGTCGCGCTCGAAATCCTCGCGGCCGTCCTCGACGGCTACTGGCGGCCTCTCGAGGCCGCCGAGCTCGCGATCTCGAGCTTCGAGGAGCTCATCTTCGACGAGCGCGCCGACGTGGAGCTCACGCGCCGCATCTACAAGCTCAAGAGGCGCGTCACGGTGATCCGCTGGATGGCGCGGCACACGCTCGAGATCCTGAAGAAGGCGCCGCCTCCCTCGCCGGAAAAGGCGCCGTTCTACACCGACATGCGCGAGCAGGCCGAGGCGCTCTACTTCGCGGCGGACGAAACAGCCGACGACGCCACGACGCTCCTGAACACGCAGCTCGGGGTCTCGGCGCAGCAGACGAACGAGGTGCTCCGGGTCCTCACCGTGTTCTCCGTGTTCTTCCTGCCGCTCACGCTCGTGGCCGGGATCTACGGCATGAATTTCGAATACATGCCGGAGCTGAAATGGCGGGGCGGTTATCCGCTCGCGATCAGCGCGATGCTCCTGATCGGCGGCGGGATCCTCGCTTACGCGAAGAGCCGCCGCTGGTTGCGGTGAAAGCTAGCGCGCCGGAGGCGTTTCCCGGCCCGGAGGGCTGAACAGGATCGTCCTCACGACGTCTCCCGAGACCTCGAGGCCTTCATGCTCCAGCAGTTTCTTCTTCGCCGGCAGCCCGCCCCCGTAGCCGTGGAGCGTGCCGTCCTTCGCGATCACCCGATGACACGGCACCACGATCGCCACGGGGTTCGCTCCGTTCGCGGCCGCCACGGCCCGCGTCGCGGTGGGGCGCCCGATGCGCTCGGCCAGCTCCGCGTACGAGATCGTCGTGCCGGGGGGAATGCGCCGCAGCTCCTCCCAGACCCGCTTCTGGAACGGCGTTCCCTCGGGCGCGACGGGAATTGCGTCGAGCGCGCCGAGGTCTCCCGCCGAGAAGCGCTTGAACGCGCGCACGACGTCCGTCTCCCGGTCCGGGCCATCGACCGGCTGGGTTGCGCCGAAACGCAGCTCGACGAGCGCGCCATCTTTTTCGACGAGCGTGACCGGGCCGATGGGCGAGGCGAGAGTGTGGGTCAGGGTCTTCGTCATACCTGGGCTCCTTCCGTCCAGAGGTGCAGCGCCGCGTAGGCGCGAAACGGTCGCCAGGCCTCGGCCCGCGCCTCGAGCTCCTTTGCCGTGGGGCGCACGCCGTCCTTCGCGAGCGCCGCCATCAGCCCGAGATCGCCCGTGGGAAACGCGTCCGGCTCGTTCCAGGCCCGGAGCGCCATGTACTGCGCCGTCCACGGCCCGATGCCGGGCAGCGCGGTGAGCCGCTCGACGAGCTCGTCGAGCCCCGGGCTCTCCTCGGGCAGCGAGCCGTCGGCAAATGCCCGAGCGACCGTGCGCAGCGTTTCGGCCCGCCTCGTGGTGAGACCAATCGACGCGAGATCGGCCGAAGCGAGGGTGGACGCTTCTGGGAACGCGTGTGTCAGCGTCGGGGTCCCCGCAACGAGCGGCGTTCCCCACCGCGTGACGAGGCGGGCCGCGAACGTCCGCGCCGCCGCCACGGAAACCTGCTGCCCGAGCACCGCGCGCACGAGCAGCTCGAACCGCGAGAACGCGCCGGGGACCCGGAGCCCCGGACGCTTCGCGACGAGCGGACCGAGGACCGCATCGGATTCGAAATGCCTGCGGAGCGTCTCGGGATCGGCTCCGAGATCGAACACGCGGGAGACCGTCCGCACGATCCCGAGCAGGCGCCCCTCGCCCGGAGGCGTCAGCGAGAGCTCCAGCGCGAAACCGCGAGCCGCGGGCCGCACCGACAACGTCGCCCCTTCGAACGAGCGGCGGTACGCGCCGTCCACGACCTCCTCGATTCCGGGAACCGCCCGCGCGGCCAGGAAACCCGATATCGCGTTCCAATCGTACGGCGGGCGGTACGG
>CAZXSG010000320.1:0-1256 GCA_964643185.1 uncultured Holophagales bacterium | reverse complement strand
GCGTCCGGCCTCCTTCGGCGTCCGGGCCGCGCGGGACGCCTTCGGCGGCTCGCCGAACGATTCCTTGTACGCCGTGTGGAACGCCCGGAGGCTCCCGAACCCCGCCTCGAACGCGATCCGCGTCACGGGCAGAGCCGTCTCGTCGAGCAGGCGCCGCGCGAAATGCACCCGACGCGTTCTCACGATCTGTGCCGGCGACGCGCCGAGGTGCTCCGCGAACAGGCGCCTGAGATGCCGGTCGGTCATGCCGAGCCGGTCCGCGAGCGCCGGAACGCCGCTGTCGTCGGGCCCGGCATCCTCGATGAGCCGGAGAGCCCTCGCGACCGACGTCGTCGTGCCGGACCACAGCGGAGTGCCCGGCGCCGCGTCCGGCCGGCACCTCTTGCACGGCCGGTAGCCGGCCTCCTCGGCGGCCGCCGCGGTCGGCACGAAGCGCACGTTGTCGCGCCGCGGCAGCCGGGCGGGACAGCCCGGCCGGCAATAGATGCGCGTCGTCTTCACCGTCGTGAAGAAGCGTCCGTCGAAGCGCTTGTCGCGGCTCTCGAACGCCTTCCAGCAGGATTCCATGTCGAGCGCCCGGGACGGGGAAACGGGGGTCGTCGCGTTCATCACGCCGGAAAGGTACGCCCGGCCGGCCTTGCACGTCAGCCGTTTTCGGACATGGCCTCCCGGACGGGGCGAGGGGCCGTGCGAGACTGGAAATGCCATGCAGCTCGCTCTCGTCTCGTTCGACATCGCGTGGGAAGACGTCCCCCGGAACCTCCGGCGCGCCCGCGAGCACCTGACCCACGCTCGCGACCTCGGCGCGACGCTCGCCGTGCTGCCCGAGATGTTCGCGACCGGCTTCTCGATGAATGCCTCCCGCATCGCCGAGGCGCCGGACGGCCCGATCCAGGCCTTCCTCGGCGAGACCGCGGCGTCGCTCGGCATCAGCATCCTCGCCGGCGTCGCGACGCAACCCGACCCAACCCGAAGGCCCGTGAACGAGGCGATCCTGACGTCCCCGGGCGGCGAACGCTCCCGCTACGAGAAGCTCCACCCGTTCTCGCTCGCGAAAGAGCACGAGCACTACGCGGGCGGCCCCCGCGTCGTCACGTGGAACGTGAACGGCGTCCGCGTGACGCCGCTCGTGTGCTACGACCTGCGCTTCCCGGAGCCGTTCCGCGTCGCCGCGCCGGAGACCGATCTCTTCGTGGTGATCGCGAACTGGCCCGACAAGCGTCGTGCGCATTGGCAGACGCTGCTCCGCGCCCGCG
>CAZXSG010000319.1:0-5537 GCA_964643185.1 uncultured Holophagales bacterium | reverse complement strand
CGTCCCGTGAGCCGGAGCTCGCGTTCGAAGCGCCCGCCTCGAGCGTCCGGGCAGGACAGGCCACCCGTATCGCGATATCGGGTTACCGCGGGGACCCCGGCGAGGGCGTTCTTTGGTCTCCGGGCGGTGAGAGAACCCGCGAGATCTCCGTGAAGCTCGACGTGTCGACGCGATTCGCGGCCCTCGTCACGGTACCCGGCGCCTGTCCCCGCCGGGGAACCGTCAACGTCGAGGTCGTGGAAGAGGAACCGCGCAAGCCCGGGGGCGCCTTCTTCACCGTCGAGCCCTGCCGGCTGGTGGACACGCGTGGCGGCCCGGGAACGCCTCTCTCCGCGAACGAGCGGCGAACGATTCTGGTCGCATCGCAGTGCGGGATTCCCAGGGATGCGCACGCCCTCGCCGTGAACCTCACGGCCATCCGGGCCACGCGCTTCGGCACGCTCGAGATCGCGGATGTCGACGACGCGTTCGGGCGGGGAACGGGCGTGCCGTTCACCGCCAGCAGCGCGAGGAGCGTCGGGCTCACCGTTCCCGTGAGCGGCGAGGGTTCCATCGCCCTCCGTGCGGACCTCCCGGCCGGAGGCACCGTGCACGCGATCGTCGACGTCAGCGCTGATTTTGTTCAGCCCTCCGGGCCCGGGAACGCCTCCGGCGCGCTGAATTTTCCGCTGACTGATTCGGGTACTTCATCTCCCCGGGCTTCACGATCGAGTCGAACTCCGCGCCGGTGACTAGGCCCAGATCGATGGCCGTCTGGCGCAGCTTCTTGCCTTCCTTGTAGGCCGTCTTGGCGACCTTGGCGGCGTTGTCGTAGCCGATCTTCGGGTTCAGCGCCGTGACGAGCATGAGCGAGTTCGTCAGGTGCTCCTCGATCTTCGCGCGGTTGGGCGTGATGCCCACGGCGCAGTTGTCGTTGAAGCTCAGGCACACGTCGCCGATGAGGCGAATCGACTGCAGGATGTTGAAGCCGATCACCGGCATGTAGACGTTCAGCTCGAAGTTCCCCGAGGCCCCCGCCATCCCGATCGTCACGTCGTTGCCGAAGACCTGGCAGACGACCATCGTCATCGCCTCGGACTGCGTGGGGTTCACCTTGCCCGGCATGATCGAGCTGCCCGGTTCGTTCTCGGGGATGAGAAGCTCGCCGAGGCCGCTGCGCGGCCCCGAGGCCAGCCAGCGCACGTCGTTCGCGATCTTGTTGAGGCTCGCCGCCAGCGTCTTGAGCGCGCCGCTCGCGAAGACGCACGCGTCTCGAGCCGCGAGCGCCTCGAACTTGTTGGGCGCCGTGCGGAACGGGATGCCCGTGATCGACGCGAGCTCGGCCGCGGCCTTCACGGCGTACTCGGGGTGCGCGTTGAGGCCCGTGCCAACGGCCGTGCCGCCGAGCGGCAGCTCGTGCAGGCCGTCCAGCGACTGGCGCACGCGCGTCATGCCGTTGTCGAGCATCTGCACCCAGCCCGAGATCTCCTGGCCGAGCGTGAGGGGCGTCGCGTCCTGGAGGTGCGTGCGCCCGATTTTCACGATGCCCGAGAGCTCCTTGGCTTTTCCGTGGAGCGTGTCGCGCAGCTTCTGAACCGAGGGGAGGAGGTGCTCGTGGATCTCGAGCGCCGCGGCCACGTGGATCGCGGTGGGAAAGGAGTCGTTCGTCGACTGCGCGCGGTTCACGTGATCGTTCGGATGCACGCGGCCCTTCTCGCCCCGTTTGCCGCCCGCGAGCTCGCAGGCGCGGTTCGCGATGACCTCGTTCGCATTCATGTTCGACTGCGTGCCGCTGCCCGTCTGCCACACGACGAGCGGGAACTCGGCGTCGAAGGAGCCGGAGATGACCTCGTCGGCGGCCTTCTCGATCAGCTCGGCGAGATCGTGCGGGAGCTGCCCGAGGGACGCGTTCGTGCGGGCCGCGGCCTTCTTCACGAGGCCCATCGCGCGGATCAGCGGACGCGGCAGGCGCTCGCCGCCGATCTTGAAATTCTGCAGGGAGCGCTGGGTCTGAGCACCCCAGTAGGCGCTGGCCGGAACGACGACCTCGCCCATCGTGTCGCGTTCGATACGGGTTTCAACCGGAGGGGCGGTTGCTGTGCTTTTCGTGCTTTCCATGGCTCGTCTCCTTCGCGTTTCGGGGCCGCTCCCGCCGAGTCTAATGGCCTCGGGGTGGTAGCGTTCCACGAGATGCGCGGGCTGCGGTCGGCTCTCCTCGTCTTCGCCGTGACGGGCCTCGTCGCCTGCGGCAAAGACCGCGCGCCGGAAACCTCTTCGGGCTCCGCGAGCCCCGTCGTGCTGTCCCTGCCGTACGACCCCGAGACGCTGGATCCCCACGCCCGCGACCGGCTCGCCGACTTCGCCATCGCCGTGCACTTCTACGAGCCCCTCGTGAAGACCGACGCGGAGATGCGCGTCTATCCCGCGCTGGCCGAGCGGTGGACGAACCCCGATCTCCTCACGTGGAAGATCACGCTTCGTAAGGGCGTGACGTTTCACGACGGCCGCCCGTTCACGTCGAGGGACGCGCTCTTCTCCTTCGAGCGGGTCACGCGCGACAAGACGCTCGACCTGGGCGTCTATCTCCTGGATCTCGCGAAGGCCGAGGCGCCCGACGACACGACGCTCGTCCTCACCACGAAGCGCCCCGTCGCCGTGCTCCTCAACAAGCTCTCGTCCATCGTCATGGTGCCCGAGGGGTCGACGAAGGAGACGCTCGAGCGGGCTCCCGTGGGCACGGGACCGTATCGGTTCCTCTCCTACACGAAGGGTCAGACCGTGGAGATGGAACGGAACGAGAGCTACTGGGGAACGAAGCCCGCCCTCTCTCGAGTGACGCTGAGGCTCGCCCGTGGGCCGGCCGAGGCGCTCTCCGATTTCGTCACCGGGAAGAGCGCGCTCGCCCAGTGCGGCTCGCGCGCCACCGAGAAGGCGCTGTCCGGCCGCGCCGGGACGCGCCTCGTGAAACGCACCGGGCTCTTCGTGAAGTACCTGGGCTTCGACGTCGCGCGGAAGACGAACCCGTTCGTGAACGGCGGCAAGGCGAATCCGTTCCTCTCACGTCGTGTGCGCGAGGCGGTCTCCCTCGCGGTGAACCGCAGGCAGCTCGCGGAGCGGCTCACCACGTTCGCGCTGCCCGCGTCGCAGTTCGTGCCGTCGTTCGTGTTCGGGTACGACGCCGCGCTCCCGGAGCTCGCGCATTCGGTCGAGGAGGCGCGGAAGGCCCTCGCGGAGGCCGGCTACCCCACGGGCTTCGAGGTCACGCTCCACACGCGCGAGATCCTCAAGGAGACCGCGGGGCTCGTTGCCGAGGCGCTCGCGCCCGCCGGGCTCCGCGTCACCGTGGTCTCACTTTCCGATCCCGAGTTTTTCGCGAAGGCCACGAGCGCGTCGGAGCGGCCGGCGTTCTTCCTCTCGCGATACGGCTGCTCGACGGGCGACGCGAGCGACGTCCTCGAGGCGGGGTTCCGGACGGCCGATCCGGGGAAGCAGGTCGGCCGCAGCAACATCGGAGGCTTCTCGAGCCCGGCGCTCGACGCGGGCATCGAAGCCTCGGCGGCCGAGCTCGAGCCCGAGGCCCGTGGAGCGCTCCTTTCGAAGCTCCTCGCCGAGGTGCGGCGCGAGATGGTGTGGGTGCCGCTCTATTTCGACGAGGACGTCTACGCCGTCGACTCGTCGCTCACGTTCACGCCGCGCGCCGACAGCTACGTGCTCGCGTGGGAAATCGGGCGGGGCCGCTAGACCGATGTGCGGGCGCTATTCGCAGAGCAAGGCCCAGGCGATTCTCCTGTCGCGCTTCGGCATCGCCGTGGACGAGAGCGAGCCGCTCGCCTGGCCCGTCATCGCGCCCACGGAGAGCCCGGGCATCGTCGTCGCGGATCCCTCCGGGATCCCCGGCGGCCGCGTCCTCCGCCCGATGCGGTGGGGGCTTCTCTCGCCGTCGTTCCACGATGCCGGCGCTCCGCTCCTCATCAACGCCCGGTCGGAAACCGTGTTCGAGAAGCCGGCGTTCCGCACGGCCGTGAAAACGCGGCGCGTGCTCGTGCCGGCGGACGGCTTCTTCGAGTGGCGCAAGGAAGGGAAGCGCAGCCAGCCCGTGCTCTTCCGGCGCCCGCAGGGCGAGCTCTTCGCGCTGGCGGGTCTTTCGTCGGAGCGGGTGACGAAGGAAGGCCGCGTCGAGCGCTCCTTCGCGATCCTCACGACCTCGGCGAACGGCCTGGTCTCGCCTGTCCACGACCGCATGCCCGTCGTCCTTCATGAGGATCAGGAAGCCCTCTGGCTGAACCCGGAGCTCACGGACGAGCGCGATCTCGCGCCGCTCCTCGGGCCGGCTCCCGAGGACGCGCTCGTCTCGGAGGACGTGCCGTCCGAGCGGGCTTCCGTGAGACCTCGCGCCCCGGGGCCGGCGAAGGCCGTCATCGTGAAAGCCGTGAAGCAACCGTCGCTCTTCGACGAGGAGTGATGAAGGAAAGCGATCTGCTCCGGGTTCTGGAGGGGCTGCCCGCGGGCGTCGTCGTGGGGAACGCCGAGGGCGGCATCGACTACCTGAACAAAGCGGCCCGGGAGCTGCTCGGAGAGACGCACCTCGAGCTGCCGGTTCCGCCGGTCTCCGAGATGGAGGTCGAGGGGCGGGACGGTGTGCGCCGGACGATCCAGGTGACCGGGACGCTCATCGGCGGGATCGGCGGGCATCCTGTGGCGGTCCTCCACGACATCTCGGCCGCGCTTGCTCGCGCGCGCGAGGACGCCGAGGACGCGAGCCGCGCCAAGACCGTCTTCCTCGGCTCGATGAGCCACGAGCTGCGCACCCCGCTCAACCACGTGATCGGCTACACCGAGATGCTCACCGAGCTCCTGGAGGAGCGAGGCCTGAAAGAAGGCCTGCCCGATCTCGAGCGGGTGCGAGAGGCGGGTCTGCATCTCCAGGCGGTGATCAGCGACGTGCTCGATCTCGCGAACATCGAGACGGGCAACGTCGCGCTCCAGATCGCGGACTTTCCCCTCGCTCCCCTTCTCGAGGAGGCCGCCGCCGCGGTGCGCCCTCTGGGCGAGCGAAACGGAAACCGCATTCTCGTGGCGGCGGCCGAAGGCCTCGGCAGCCTGCGGAGCGACCGCGCCAAGATCCGGCAGGCCCTGGTGCACGGCATGTCCAACGCGATCCGGTACACCGAGAAGGGCACCGTGACGCTCTCGGCGACGCGGGGTTCCGAAGGCGGGCGCGAGAAGCGCGAGATCGTCACGATCGTCGTGCGCGACACGGGCCGGGGCATGGCTCCGGAAAAGCTCGCCCACCTCTTCGACGGATTCCGGCAGAGGGACGCCTCGGCCATGCGGAATCAGGGCGGGACGGGTCTCGGCCTGGCCATCACGAAACGCTACTGCGAGGTGATGGGCGGCGAGCTCGTCGTGGAGAGCGCGCCGGGCGTGGGCACCGCGCTCACGCTGCGCCTACCGGCCGATCTCGCCTTGTTCGCTTCGAATCCGGGCGATGCCGTCGGCGAACGCCGCGGGCTCCGCTACGAGGCTGATCACGAGGAATGCCTCGTGCGGGAACTCGT
>CAZXSG010000318.1:0-5546 GCA_964643185.1 uncultured Holophagales bacterium | reverse complement strand
AGGTCTGGCCGAGGCGGGAGGAAGGCTGCGCATAGGAAGGGATCTTGCGAGCCCGCTCCTCGTGGGTCGGGTCTCTCATGTCCACCACGACCCCGTCGACAGCACCGTCGCCGTTCAGATCGCCGAACGTCGAGCCCATGGAGAGGGCGCACGTCGTGCGCAGCGCTCTGTCCGGAGCCGCGCGGAACCCGCCCTTTCCGTCACCGTGATACAGCCGGTCGGGGGTCCAGAAATCGTTGCAGACGTACAGATCGGGAGCGCCATCGCCGTCGAGATCGCGGAAGGTCGCGCTGAGCCCCCAATCGCGCGGGGCCTCCGGGAGCGGCTGTCCGTCGGCGTCGCGAAACGTGCCGTCCGTGAAGGAAAGCGCCTGGAAACGACCGGTGCCGTCGTTCCGGAGGAGAACGTCGGGCTCTCCCCGTTCCCGCAGCTTGCCGTCCACGATGAGGAACTGTGAGGCGAGGGCCGGCGGGATCCGGAGCGCGCCGTTCACCATCTCGAGCTGCAGATCCTCGGACGAGTCGCGCACGGTGTCGCGCCGGTAGTTCGCGACGTAGAGGTCCAGGTCTCCGTCGCCGTCGACATCGGCCGCGGCGCTCGTCGTGAACGCTCCGGCAATGCCGGCGAGGCCGGCTTCCTTCGTCGTTTCGGTGAATCGGAACGCGCCGTCGTTCCGGAAGAGCCGGAGGGAGCCGACCGCGGCCACCACGAGGTCGGGATCCCCGTCTCCGTCGAGGTCCGCGAAGGAAGCGCCGAACGATCTCTGCTCCGCGCAGGCGAGTCCCGCCTTCTCCGTGACGTCCTCGAAGCGCCAGCCGCCGAGATTCCGGTAGAGCGCGTTCCAGGAATCGAGGCCCGTGAAGTAGAGATCCGGGAGGCCGTCCCCGTCGACGTCTGAGAGCGCGACGCCGGAGCCGGTGTCGAGGATCTGATTCGCGATCGTGTTCTCGTCGGAGAGCTCGTTCCGGAACGTGACGCCGGTGGCCTCGGGAGCGAGCCGCGTGAAACCGGGGGCATGAGGGTTGGGTGCCGGAAGCTCCCGCCAGGCGTGTCCCGCTCCCTTGTGCCAGCTTCCGGCGGACGAGCCTCCGCCCTTGCGGCAACCGAGGACGCTGCAGAGCGAGACGAGCGAGAGAACAGTCAGAGCGCCCGCGAGGCCTGCTCGGGAACGCCGCGTCACGGCAGGGGCTCCGGTGCGCTGCCTTCGCGCCACCGGTACCGTCCCCGCTCGAGCCCGGAGGCCTCGGAGGTCTTGCCGTTCGGCCAGCGCACCGTGACGTGATCGACCTTGCTGCCGGTACCGAGCCCGATGCGGATCGCGCGCTCGTTCACGGAGAGATAGCCGTCGCCCCCCGAGACCTCGTCGACGCGGGTGCGCCCCCCGGAGGTCGACGTGACGCGCGCTCCGATGGCGGTTGCCCCCTTGGCGTCGAGGAGCTCGAGCACGACGCTCGCTCCCGCCTCGGACACGTTGCGCAGGATGCGCGCGGGGCCCCCGTTTGCCGTCGCCACGAGGTCGGGCCGGCCGTCGCCGTCGAGGTCCGCGACCGCGAGGCCGCGGCCCACGAACGGCACCGCGAACGCGGGTCCGGCCTGCGAGGAGACATCGGAGAAGCGGCCCGCGCCGAGCCCGCGAAACAGCAGCGGGGCCTGCGCATGCGTGCTCGTGGCCTGCACCTTCTGGATCGCCGTTTCCACGTGGCCGTTCACGCCCACGAGATCGAGGACGAAGTCCTGATCGAGGTCGGCGAACGCCACGCCGAACGTCAGCGGCAGGAGCGTGGTCCTCCCGAGGCCGCTCGGAAAGACCTCGTCGAGGAACACGTCGCCCTTGGCGCCCGCGCTCCAGAACGACCAGGTCTCGTTCGAGAAGTTGCCGATCGCGAGCGACACGCCGCCCTCGTTCTTCGTGTCTCCGAACGCGATGCCCATCGCTCCGCGCGCGCGGCCGTCCTCGCCCACGGCGATACCGCGGGGGATGGCGACGTCGGTGAACGTGGGGATCCCATCCTTCGTTCCGGTGTTGATGTAGAGGTTGTTCGGAGACGTGTCGTTCGCCACGGCGAGATCCGGCCGCCCGTCGCCGTCCACGTCGCGCACCGCGACGCCCAGCGCCTTGCCCAGCGGGTTCGACAGGCCGGCGGCCTCCGTGACGTCGCGAAACCGCCCGCCGCCGAGACCGAGAAGGAGCTGCGACGGCCGGCCGGGATAGCGCTCGGGCGTGCAGTACGCCTTCGACGTGCCGTCGAGCGTGCAGTGCATGTCCGTCGCGGGCGACCAGTCCACGTAGCGGCACAAAAAGGCGTCGAGCCGGCCGTCGCCGTCGAAGTCGGCGAGCGCGGCCGAGGTGGTCCAGGCCTTCCCGTCGCCGGGCTCGAGACCCGAGCCCTTCGTCGCGTCCCGGAAGCGGCCCTTGCCGTCGCCGAGGAAGAGCCGGTTCTCACCGACGCCTGTCACGAGCACGTCCTCCGTGCCGTTGCCGTCCACGTCGCCCACGGCGAGGCCCATGCCGAAGAGCGTCACGCCGAGGCCCGCGGCCTTCGTCTCGTCCTCGAACGCGATCGCTCCGCCCTTCGGCGTGACGTTCCGGTAGAACGCGAGCGTCGCCGGGGGCTTTGCGCCCGTGGGGGCGACGCGCCCGCTAACGGGCCAGCGTCGTCCATTGGCGAAGAGCAGGTCGACGCGTCCGTCGCCGTCGGCGTCGAACGCGGCGACGCCCGAGCCCATCGTCTCGGGCATCCACTTCTTCCCGGCCGCGCCGTTCTCGTGGACGAAGGTGACGCCGCTCGAGGGGGTGACGTCCTCGAAGCGGATCGCAGAGGGCACGGGCGTCGGGTTCGGCGCCGGCGTCGGCGAAGGGGCCTTCGGGCCGCTGCTCTTGCCGCAACCCGCCGCGAGAAAGAACGAGAGAAGAAGAAGGCCGCTTCGAAAAGCGCTCAATGCGATCTCTCCAGCGAGGCGACCTTGGCCGGTCCGGGCTTCGCCGCGTATTGAGCCAGGGGACGCGGCGCACCCTTCGGCCGATCGTCCTTCAGGACCTGCTCGCCCGGAGGGGCGAAGGCCTTGTATTCGTAGCCCTTGGTTCCTGCCTCCGCGAGCCACGAAGGAGCCTTCGCGGGCGGAGGAACGGGATCGTCGTGCACGTGGATGGGCTGCGATTCGCGGTTCAGGAGGGGGTCTCCCCGGCGGAGCTCGGCGAGCACCGCCCGGGCGCTCTCGTCGTCCTTGTGGTACAGGTAGAACTGCTCCTCGAGCTGGGCCTCGCGTTCGCGTCCGAGGGCCTTGAGGCACAGCATCGCGTTGTAGTGGGCCGCGAGATCCTCACTGTCGATCGCGAGCACGCGGTCGAGGAGCGGCAGGGCGTCGGCGTAGCGGCCCGCGAGGTAGAGGATGCGCGCGCGCTGGTTGATGGCCGTGCGATCCAGCGGGAACGCGGCGTCCACGCGAGCAAGGTCGTCGAGCGCGTCGTCGAGGCGGCCCTCGTCCTTGGAGACCATCGCCCGGAAGAAGGCCGTCTTGGGCCAGCCCGGCTTTCGCGTCTCGGCCTCGGCGAGCGCGGCCTTCGCCGCGGTGAGGTCTCCCTCGAGGAGCTTCGCGCGGGCCAGATTGAGCGGGCCGTCGGGCAGCGCGGGGGCCATCTCGGCGACGCGGGCGAACGCGGTGGCCGCGCCCTTGAGATCGCCCTGCAGGAGCAGTCCGATGCCGTAGTCGTTGAATCTCAGGAACGGCTTCTCCGGCCAGTCCGGGTTCCCGCGCTTCGAGCTCGCTGCCAGCTCCGCATCGGGCGCGGGCGCGATCGGCAGCGCGATGGCGTCGCTCGAGATCGTGGTCACGGGGAGGACCGGCGCGTTCGGGCCGTGCACGAAGATCGAGTAATCGCGCGAGAACTTCCGGTAGTTCAGCGCGGTCAATAGCGAGAGGCTGCCCTTCGCGTCCTTCGGCACCGTGATGCGGTAGTGGACGGTGCGCGCCGCGCCGGGAGGGATGAAGTTGTTGTAGAGCGGCACGTGGATGTCCTGTGGCTGGCGCCTGTCCATGTGCGTTCCGTCGTGCGCGACGACGAGCTGGGCCACGCGGTCGGCCGCGGGGTCCAGCCGGCCGTCCGCGTCGAGGACGCCCGAGCGGTGGAACGGCGTTCCGTTCGCCGCGCCCTCGAACGCCACCCACACCTCGTTGCTGTCGGCTGTGCCGTTCGTGAACGGGTGCCCGAGCGTGCGGGTGCGCACGACGACCTCGACGTCCACGGTCTCGCCGGGCCGGAGGGCCGGAAGCGTCGGGCCGATGGGGAGCACGGTGTCGCCGCGCCGTATGGCGAAGAGGTCGATGGACAGGCTCTTTTCGAGGGTTTTCCGAATGTCGTCGATCGTGGCCTGGTCGCCCCTCACCGCCGGGAGGGCCGTGTTCGCGGCCGGGAACAGATGGTCGTGGATCTTCCCCGCGCTGTGCCCGAACTCGTTCGAATTCATGAGCGGCAGATGACAGTCGCGGCAGCCCTTCTTCAGCGGCGGGTCGTAGAAGGACCGCACGGAATAGCCCGAGACGCCCGACTCGTGCCAGGTGTCGTAGTGGTTCTGCCCGCGCAGCCACCGGTACTCGTTGAGCGGCGGAAGGAGGCCCACCTTGTGGCACGCCGCGCAGAATTCCGGCGTCTTCATGAAGGGCTTCAGGAACGTCTCGCGGTGGAGAGAGGGCTCCATGCGGATGAGGAGCTGGTTGACCTCGCGGAGGAGCCCGTTCCCCGAGAACGCGAACGGGTACTGCTTCGACTCCTCGATGACGTAGCCGCCGTTGCCGCGTGTGTCCTTCACCTCGGTGATCGAGTGGCAGGCCATGCACGTGAGCCCCTGCTGCGCCTCGAACTGGTCGTAGCTGAAGGTGTGGAGCGTGGCCTTCCCCATCTGGCCGGTGAACAGCACGACCGGGTCGTGGCAGCCCGCGCACCACTTCGTCTTCTCGCGGCCGACGCGGTCGGCCATGAGCTCCACGGAGCGGCGGTAGAACGGATTGTTGAACGAGGAGAAGCGGTGCGCGCCCTTGGACCAGCGGGCGAACGAGTCGGGATGACAGTCGGCACAGTACTGGTTGGCGGCGAGCTTTTTCCCATCCATCAGGCCCTGATCGAACGTCTCAGCCGAGGAGAGAAAGAACTGGGTGTCGCCGCTCGTGTTCACGATGCGCTTCGGAGGCTTCTCGAGCTTGTGGACGAGGCCCATGCCGAGGAGGAAGACCGCGACGGCTCCACCCCACTGCGCGAGGCGCATGAAGTGGAGCTTGTGCACCGCGACCCGCCGGTGGAAGACGAACGCCAGAAGGGCCAGCGGAATCGCGGCGACGTGGGCGACGTAGACGGGCCGGTTCACCAGCGTCGCGCCCTCGAGCGCCATGAAGATCCCGGTGCCCGCGCAGACGAGCGCGAGGACGAAGATCGAGAGCCCGGCCGCCTTCGCGCGCGTGTTGCGGATGGTCAGCATGCGGTTCGCGTGCGTGAGGGCGAAGAGAAGGAAGGGGAGGACGAGGAGCAGCCCCACCGCGAGGTGGAGGAGCAG
>CAZXSG010000317.1:0-5547 GCA_964643185.1 uncultured Holophagales bacterium | reverse complement strand
GCGCGCGCGCCTCCGGCTGGCCCGCGCGCCCGGGGGGGGGGCCACGCGCGGCCGCTGCGGGGGCGTCTCGTTCGGGCGGCTCGACTTCAGCCCCCGCGGCCGGTCGCTCGTGTTCGGCGACGCCCCCGACGGGGGCGACGGCCGCCACGCGGTCTGGGCCATCGACCTCGCGTCGGGTGCCCGGAGAAGGGTCACCGAGCCGCCTCCCGGCGCGGAGGAGGACGTCTATCCCTCGGTCAGCCCCGACGGCGCGCGTGTGGCGTTCGCGCGGGGAGCGCCGGGCTCGGCCCGCGAACTGTTCGTGGCGGGGCTCGGGGGCGGACCCGCCCGCCAGCTCACGTTCGACGAGGCCTCGATCTACGGAGTGGACTGGATCGACGCGGAGTCCCTCGTCGTCGCGACGACGAGGGGCGGTGGCGCGGAGGCGGGCCTCTGGCGCATCGGCCTTTCGGGAGGCGCCACGCCCCTCGTGCTCGCAGGAGATCTCCGCGCCCCGATCGCGCTCGAAGGCGGGAGGCGTTTCGTCTTCGAGAGCTGGCGGGAGCACTCGCACCTCGTGACGGCGCGCGAACCGGGGGAGACCTCGCCCGCGATCGGGGCGACGGGCGCCTCGTCGCGCTCGGACCATTCCCCGGCCCTCTCTCCGAACGGTCTTCACCTGGCGTTCGTCTCCGACCGCGAAGGCTCGCCGCAGCTCTTTCTCGCCAACGCGGACGGGACCTCCCTGCGCCGCGTCACGGCTTTTCCCGGTTCGCTCGTCTCACGCCCCGTGTTCTCGCCAAACGGAGCGCTCCTCGCGTTCGAAAGACGGACGGGCTCGAGGACCGACATCTGCACGGTCGAGCCCTCGGGCGCGGGCCTCCGCTGCTTCGACGATCCCGCGGGCCAGGACGTCGCGCCGCGCTTCGATGCCGGCGGGCGTTCGCTCTACTTCGGATCCGACCGCACCGGGCGCTTCGAGATCTGGCGCCGGGATCTCGAGGGGAGCGCTCCCGTGCAGGTGACCTCCGAGGGCGGGTACTGGCCCAAGGCCGAGATCGACGGCGCGCTCTACTACCTGAGGTTCCGGCAACCTGGACTGCATCGCCGCGACGCTCTGGGCGGGGAGCGGCTGGTCCTCCCGGACCCCTCGCACACGATGGCCTCCTCGGTTCGGGTCTCGCCCCAGGGAGTCCATTGGGCGGAACCCGACGGCACGGTCCACCTCGCGAGCCTCGACGGGGCGTCTCGCGAGCGCGTGGGACGGTTCCCGGGCTTCCACGTGCGTTCGGGGCTGGAGCTGCTTCCCCAGAGCCGGTTCCATTTCCTCTACGCGCTCGGCGCCAAGCCCGACGTCGAGATCCTGACCCTCGGAAATCCTCCCGAGGGTTGAACCTCAGACAAACCTCGGAGATCTCTCGGCTCGCCGGGGCAACTCCGCGCGCCCCGCTGCGTTTCGGGACGCATGCGAATTCCGAAATGCTGGATCCTCGGTCCTCTGGTTTGCGCCGGACACCTCCTGGCCCAGGCACCCTGCACCGTCGCACCGTTCGAGGCTGTCGACGCCACGCGCACGCGAGGTCTGCCCTTCGCCTCGGGAAGCGATCCGGGCGCCGTGCCCCACAGAACGCGCGCTCTCGTCTTCCTGCCTGGAGCAGCGAAGCCCGAGACTCCCCCTGCGTATCTGCGGGACCTCCTGCTCCTCGAAAGTCCGGGCGCCGACCCCGTGAAGGGCTTGGCAGCGGCCCTTCTCTTCTACGGGATCCGTCTCGACGAGTCCAAGGCCGCGACGCTCCTCGCGACGCCGGGCGCCTGCCGCGCCGGGGAGGTCGTCCGGGGAGCGAGCCCCGTCGTCGTCCTCCTGAGCGCACTGCCGGCCGTGCTCTACACCGCGCTCGCGGAGGAGCTCGCGGCCCGCGGCGTGGCCACCGTGGTGACGCGCGGAGCGGAGGCGGACGTGCGGCTCCTCCTCCAGGCACTGGCTTTCCCGGCAGACCGTGTCGCGCTCGTGGGGCACGGAGCCGGAGGCGCCACGGCGTCGCTCCTCGCGATGAGCTGGTCGGGCGTGAAGGCCGTCGTCTCCCTCGACGGTTTCGAGGCGCTGGACCGCGCGCGGCATCCCGGGCTCACGGCCAGCGCGGGCTGGAAACCCGGACACCTCCGCGCGCCGGTTCTCCTCGTGCAGCCGCAGGGACGGCCTCACGCCGATTCCGCCCACTACGACCGTGCCCTTCGGAGCGACCTCACGCACGTCGAGGTTGTGGGCCTCTCCGCGAGCCCGTGGACGACCTCGGCAGACCTGGCGTTCGCGCCCCAGGCCCTGAGGCCTCTGCTGCCAAATCTCGAGCCCGCGGTGCAGCAGGAGCTCCTTTCGATCGTCGTGCGCTTTGTCGAGGAAGCGCTCGCGGGAAGGGCACCGAAGGTCCCGGCGATGTCGTCGGCGCGGCTCGTCGTGTCGCGGCGCAAGGGCCTCGCGTCCCCCGCCGTGAGAGCCGATGGCGTCCTGGACGAGCCGCTGTGGCGCACGGCCCGCGAGCTTCTCCGCGCCGCGGCGCCGAGGGACGCCGCGCTCGCTGCCGCCGCGGGGGAGGCGATGGCCGTGAAGCTCGCCGAGGATTGCGACTACGTCTACGTGGCGCTCGCCGCCTCCAGGCCGACACCCTTCAGCACGGAGGTCTACTTCGATTCGAAGGGAGACGGCGGTGAGGCCTGGCGACCGGACGATCTCCTGCTGCACGCGTCCCAGTCGCTCTGCTGGGGTTTCGGCTCGAACGAGCTCGCTCGCGAGAGCTGCGGTTCCGGCGAGGCCTGGTGGGGCGCGAGCCGCACCGTCTCCAATCAGGATCCTCCGGTCGCGGAGTACATCGTCGCCAAGCGGAAGCTGGGTCTCGAGCCCTGCGCGCCAGCGGCCGCGCTGCGCCTCGCTGCGCGCCTGAGCGGGGTCAGCTCGAGCGCGACGTTCCCCGCCTCTGCCGACCCCGCCAAACCCTCCACCTGGATTCCGGCGGTGAGCCGATGAACGCGGCGCTCCTCGCTCTGGCGCCCCTGAATTCGTTCGGCCCTCCGGCCCGGGAAACGCCTCCGGCGCGCTTGAATCCGCCGTCGCCCCTCCACGAAGCTCTCGACTTCGGGCCGCATGCGGTGGGCTACCAGCTCGTCGAGAAGCGCGACGCGTCGCGCTCGGGGCGCCGCATGGACGATCCCGGCCGGCTCGTGCGAATCCAGCTCTGGTACCCCGCGTCGGGCGGAGGCTCACAGCTCTCGCTCGCCGACTACGAGCTGGACGTCGAGCACGGCTTCGCCGCGGCCGCGAGGGCGAAGCAGAGCGCGCGGCTCGTGGAGGATCGCCCCGCCGAGAAGCAGCTCCTCTCGAGTCCCGTCGCGGCGCGGAGGAACTCCTCGAGAAAACCCGGTGCCTGGCCGCTCGTGCTGGCTTCCGGCGTCGACGAGCTCCTCTGCGAGTACGTCGCGAGCCTCGGCTACGTCGTCGCGCAGCCGTCCTCGCCGCGCTGGGGCTTCGGCGTGTCCGACGGGGTCGTCGACCTCGCTCTTGCAGTGTCTGTGGCCGGAGCGGGCCCGAAGACGATCGTCATGGGCTTCAGCGGCTCCTCGATGACGGCGCTGCAGTACGCGATGCGCGACCTCGACACGGTGGCGGCCGTGAGCTTCGACGGCGTCGAGATCTGGAAGTCCTGGCAGGGCCGTGCGACCGACGTGCCCTGGTTCGAGCCCGAGCTGCTTGCTCTGCCTCTCCTTCGCTTCGACGACGCGGGGCACGATCCCGAGGACGTCGACCGGGCCGCGTTCTTCGGCCGCGCGCCGTTCGTGGACCTCTTCGAGCTGCGCTTCCAGGGCCTCCGCCACGTCGACTTCGCGCTGGGGGTGCGTCCCGAGCTGGCGCCCGGCCTCACGCAGACGGCGCCTGCCCGCGTTCGGGAAGCCCAGAGCGCGATCCGCGGCACCCTGCGCGATTTCCTGGCCGCCATCGTTACGGGGGACGCCGGAGCCCGGGCGCGGCTCGCCGCACGCGCGGATCTCGAACGCCGTCCTGCGCTCTCCCCGCCGCCGCCGACCACGGAGGAGGCGATGGACCTCGTGCGCGACCAGGGGGCCCCCGCCCTTCTCGCGCGGCTCGAGCCGCACCTCGCGCGGCCCGGTTTCCGGCTGCCGATCCGCTACTGGTCCGAGGTGCTCACGCCCGCGCTCTCGCGGCCCGATCTCGAAGGTGCGGCAGACCTCGCCGCGGCGCTCGAGCGCCAGTACCCCACGAGCGTCTCGGCCGCGTATCTGGACGGCGTCGTGAAGGCCCGCCGCAAGGACGCGGCCGGTGCGGCGGCCGCGTTCCGGCGCGCGATCGCGCGCGGTGCGCTGCCCAGCGACGAGGAGAGTCCGATCACGCGGAAGAGCCTTCTTCAGAGGGCCGGGCGGGCGCTCGTGCGTGCGCTTGGCCGTCCTACCGGACCGCCCGGCGCACCCGCGAAGCCGATCGACGTTCCCGAAGGGCGTCCCGTGCTCCTCGACGGACGCTGTGAGCCGGCCGAGTGGCTGGGAAGCGCCGCGATCGATCTCGGGCAGGGGTACAGGCTGCGGATTCAGCAGCAGGCTGGTCTCGCCGCGGTCTGTCTGTCGGTGCCCGCGGGGAGCCACGGCAGCGCGGACTACTTCCTCTCGACCCCGGTGCTCGCTTCGCCGCTCAACCTCCACGCTTCGGCGAAGCTCGGCGAGCGCACGGCGCGCTCCGACGGCACCTGGCCCGACTTCACCTGGTGGAACCACCGGGGCTGGTCCGCGTCCGTGGTGGGGTGGGACCGCGTCGAGGGCGGGAAGCCGGTCTTTCTGCCGCTCGCCGATCGCGAGCTGGTCCTCTCTACCGCGCGCTTCGGGTGCGGCGCCTGGAGCTTCCGGGCCGAGGTCCACGACGGGGCCGCGAGCACGAGGCTCCCGTCCGAGGGCTGGTTGGAGCTCGCCGTCCCCTGCGCTCCGTAGCTCTCTATCCCGCCGCGCTCTTCTCTTTCTTCCGGAGAAGGGCGCGGACCGTTTCTTCCACAGTCACCCAGAGATCCACGTGCGTCGACGCTTCGTAGCGCCTCGCGCCGGCCCGCAGCTTTTCCATGACGGCCGCGGGCGGCCCCGCGGGCACGAGACAGCCCTGCTCGCGGGCGAGGTCGAGCGCGAGGGAGTGGTGGTTGAAGCGGCTCGTCCTGCGGCCGGGAGCCGACTGCATGTCCCAGATGTGCCGGGCGTGGCGCACGCAGGCCTCGAACGGCCCGGAGAGGTCGATGTCGGGTGACTCCAACCGCTCCGGCATCGAGAACGAGGAGAGGACGTCGAACGCCGCGTTGATGCTGGCGTCCTTGCCGCGGTCCTTGGCCTCGGCCGCGGCCTCGCTCGCGCGCACGTAGGCGTTCACGAGCTGCAGCGTGGACCAGAGCCCCGCGTCGACGTGGGAGGCCTCGCGCTTCGTACGGCCCCCGCTGCGCTTGCCCAGCTCGCGGCGCACCTCCCGGGCGATCGCCTCGGCGAGGGCGATCTCGGGCGCGAGACCGTACGCCCGCGAGAGCGAGGCCA
>CAZXSG010000316.1:0-5566 GCA_964643185.1 uncultured Holophagales bacterium | reverse complement strand
GATCCCGCGCCTCCGAGCAGCGCGACGAGAGACAGGCAGAGCTTCAACCCGGGGCACCTCACGGACACCTGGGAGTGTCCGGAGTTGGGGCCACCCAACGCCTATGAACGAGATTGGGCTCCCGATCCCGCGAAGCCGCTCATCGGCCGGCTGTTCGACGAAGGGACGCTGGGACGCGCGGGACTCGCGCTCGAAAGGGCTTTCGGCGTCGCGGAGGCGCGCCCGGAGGGTTCTAGGCCGCGTAGAAGAGCACGGCGAAGTAGTGGCAGGTCGTTCCACCGAGCACGAAGAGGTGCCACACGAAGTGCGCCCAGGGCGTGCGCTTGGACGCGTAGAACGGCACCCCCAGCGTGTAGAGCACGCCGCCCGCCACGAGCCAGAGGAGCCCGGTGGTGGGCAGGTGCTCGAGGAGCGGCTTGATCGCCACCACCACGAGCCAGCCCATCAGCAGGTAGAGCCCGTTCGAGAGCACCGGGTGCTTCAGGCGTCCGAACGACTTGAGCAGGATGCCCGTGAGCGCGAGCGTCCAGATGACCACGAGAAGGCCCCAGCCCCAGGCGCCCGGCAGCACCATGAGCGTGAACGGCGTGTAGGTCCCCGCGATGAGCAGGTAGATCGCCGAGTGGTCGAGCGCATGAAAGACGCGCTTGGCGCGCGGCCCCGGCAGCGAGTGGTAGAGCGTCGACGAGAGATACAGGACCACGAGCGACGCGCCGAACACCGACACTCCGGTGATCGCCGCCGCGCCATGGGGCAGCGCGACCGCGAGGAGGAACGCGATGCCCACGAGGCTGGCGACAACGCCCAGCCCGTGGCTGAAGGCATTGGCCAGCTCCTCGCCCCACGAGTACAGGCTCACCACGCGGAAATCATAGTCCCGGACCTGACGCTGGGCGCCTGATTCATCTGCGGGATGGCAGCCCGTCCCGCACGAGGCCAGATTACCCATGGAGCACAGCCGGAACCCCGGCTCGGGCTCCGTTCACGAGGGGGGCTGCCCGATGGCGACACGCAAGGAACGACAGAAGCCATTTCTCCTTCCCCAGCTCTGCAAGGGCTGCGCACGTTGCGTCGAAACGTGCTCGAAGCATTGCATCGAGCTGGGAACGGAAATCAACCCGGAGACGGGGCTCACGCCCGTCGTCCTCCACCTCGAGAACTGCAGCGCCTGCGGGCTCTGCGTCGACGCGTGTCCCGAGCCCTACGGCCTCAGGGACTCCCCGAGCGCCGAGGAGTTCGAGCTGCAGGACCCGGCCAAGATGTTCGGGGAACGCGGATCCACGGCCCCGCGGGCGGTGAAGATCCCCGACGAGCAGATCCACCTGCCGCCGCTCTCGCCCATGGTCCTCAAGGGGAACTACGCATCGGCGGTGGGCGCCCTCCTCGCGGGCTGCCGCCACGTGTTCGGCTACCCCATCACCCCATCCACCGAGGGCGCCGAGCTGATGGCCAAGCTCCTCCCCGAGCTCTCGGGGGTGTTCGTGCAGGCCGTGAGCGAGGTCGCCACCGTGAACATGATGTACGGCTGCGGCGGCGCGGGCCTGCCCTGCATGACGTACACGTCGTCCCCGGGCTTCAGCCTCATGCTCGAGGGCCTCTCCTACATGATCGGCGCCGAGGTCCCGGGCGTCTTCGTGAACATCATGCGCGGCGGCCCCGGCCTCGGGAACATCGCGCCCGAGCAGTCGGACATCAAGCTCGCGTGCCGCGGCCTCGGCCACGGAAACACCCACGCCATCGTCCTCACGCCGTCGACGCCGCAGGAGATGCTGGACCTCACGATGCTGGCGTTCGAGCTGACGTTCAAGTACCGGAACCCCGTGGTGATCCTCGGCGACGGCTACCTGGGACAGATGACCGGCAAGGTCGTCCTGCCCCAGACGATGACGAAGCCCGGCATCCCCGAATGGGCCGTGTACGGCGACGCGCGCCACCGCGGCAACCTGATCAACTCGATCTATCTGGCGGAGGCCGATCTCGAGGCCCACAACGCCCGCCTCGACGCCAAGTACGCGCGCATGGCCGTGGAGCAGAGGGCCGATCTCTACCAGTGCGACGACGCGAGCGTGCTCCTCGTGGCCTGCAACACGCCGGCCCGGATGGCGAAAGGCGCCGTCGGCGCGCTCCGCGAGCAGGGCGTGAAGGCCGGTCTCTTCCGTCCGCTGACGCTCTGGCCGTTCCCCGTGGAAAGGCTGAAGCCCATTCTTCCGCACGTCTCCCGCATCGTGGTCGTCGAAGCGTCGAGCGGCGGACAGCTCGAGGACGAGCTGCGCCTCGCGCTCTCCCACGCGGGGATCCGCAACGCGCCGGACATCGAATCGGTGCGCCGCTCGGGCGGCGTGCTTCCGCAACAGAGCGAGATCGTCGCCGGGGTCCTGGGCGGAACCCACCGCCCGCTTCCCGCCTTCGCGGCGCGCCAGGAGATGACGGTATGAGCAGCGTCTTCTACGAGAAGTTCGAGCGGCACGCGCACGGCGAAGGCCTCAAGGGGCACGCCACGCACTACTGTCCCGGCTGCGGCCACGGGCTCGCGCACAAGTACCTCGCCGAGGCCATCGACGAGCTGGGCATCCAGGACCACACGGTGGCGATCTCGCCGGTCGGCTGCGCGGTCTTTCTCTACTACTACTTCGACGTCGGCAACTCGCAGGCCCCGCACGGGCGCGCGCCGGCCGTGGCGCTCGGCCACAAGATGGCGAACCCCGATTCCATCGTCGTGAGCTATCAGGGCGACGGCGACCTCGCGTCGATCGGGCTCGCCGAGATCATTTCCACCGCGCAGATGGGCATCCCCATCACGTTCATCTTCGTGAACAACGCGATCTACGGGATGACGGGCGGACAGATGGCCCCCACGACGCTCATGGGACAGAAGACGGCCACGAGCCCCACGGGCCGCACGCAGCTCATGGGCGCTCCGATGAAAATGGCCGAGCTGATCGCGCAGCTCGACGGGCCCGTGTACGTCGAGCGCGTCGCTCTGTACGACGCGAAACAGCGGCTCAAGGCCAAGCGCGCCATCAAGAAGGCGATGCAGATCCAGGTGGAAAAGAAGGGCCTCGCGTTCGTGGAGGTCCTGGCCGAGTGTCCGACGCACCTCCGCATGACGCCGCAGGAGGCGGAAACCTGGGTGAAGGAGCAGATGCTCCCCGTCTTCCCCTTGGGCGTGAAGAAGGACACCGTGGGCGAGCCGTGGTTCCACATGGACATGCCCGTGTTCTCTCCGGAGAAGGTGATCCACGCCGTTGGCGCGGGCCGCACCTCGGCGGAGCGGTTCTCGAAAGGATTTCCGCGTCACCTCGACCCGCACGACATCTCCCTGAAGCTGGCCGGAGCCGGAGGCGACGGCGCCCAGACGGCGGCCATGCTCATCGCGACGGCGGCCATCAACGAGGGCTTCGACGCGACGCACATTCCGAGCTACGGTCCCGAGTCGCGCGGAGGGACGTCCTATGCCGACGTCCACGTGGCCGAAAACGAGGTGCTCTCGCCGGCCTCGCCCCACCCGGCCGTCCTCATCGCGTTCAACGCGCCGAGCCTCGCCAAGTTCGGGCCGGCCGTGGCGCCGGGGGGAACGATCCTCTACGACAGCTCGGTGGTTTCGGAGGTCCCGTACGTGCCAGACACGGTTTCGGTCCACGGCGTTCCGTTCACCGAGATCGCGCAGGGACTCGGCAAGTCCATGGTCAAGAACATCGTGGCTCTCGGCGCTCTGTCGGCCGCGACGGGTCTCTTCCCGAAGGAGACGTTCCTGGCGGCCATCCGGCAGGCCCTCAAGGAGAAGAGCGCGCTGATCCCGCTGAACGAAAAGGCCTTCGACCTGGGGGCCGAGGCGGTCGCGGGGGTCTGTACCCCCGGAGGAGTGAGGTCATGAGCGACGAGCGCGTTCCCCTGCCCCTGACCGCCGAGGAACGGCGGCTGATCCTGGCCCTCCGCGAGATCCCGTCCTCGGCGCTGCGCGACAAGGTCGTCGCCGTTGTGCACGAACTCGCGGATCTCGCAACCGAGCCCGGATGCCTCGAGGCACAGGCCGACGGCGTGCCCTGCGGAAGCGAGAAGAACCTCTGTGAGTCCTGCTCGCGCGTCCTCGGGCGCGTGCGCGACTCCATGGACCGGAACTTCCCCGTGCCGCGCTACTCGCTCCAGATGCTCTGAGCCGTGATCGTCGACTTCGGGGCATGCTCGGATCCCTGGCTGAGCATCGACGACGTCGTGATGGGTGGCGTCTCGCACAGTGAGATGGTCGTCGAGGATGGAGTGGCCGCCTTTCGCGGCGCCCTCTCCCTGGACAACGGTGGCGGCTTCGCCTCGGTGCGCTCCCGCCCGGCGGCCTTCCCTCTCTCAGGCTTCGACGGGCTGCTGCTCCGGCTGAAGGGCGACGGCAACCGCTATCGACTGAGGCTCCGCACGACGGACGCCTGGGACGGCGTCAGCTACGAGGCCGTGCTGGAGCCCTTTGCCAACGAATGGGAGGACCTCGCCGTCCCCTTCACGTCGTTCCGGCCCGTGTTCCGCGGTCGGGCCGTCGAAGGCTCCCGGCCGCTCGATCCCGCCGCGGTCCGGACGCTCGGGCTGATGATCTCGGACCGCCAGGAAGGCCCCTTCCGGCTGGAATTGGCGTCGATCGACGGCTGGCTGGCTACACCGGGCTAGGAACGGACTTCGCGAGAAGGCTCCGCGCCGCGGCCTGGAACAGCACCGCGCCGTCGGTTCCGCCGAGGAGCGCGTCGCCCGCCCGCTCGGGATGCGGCATGAGCGCGACGACGTTGCCCCGCTCGTTCGAGAGCCCCGCGACGTCGTCGAGCGATCCGTTGGGGTTCGCGCCCTCCGCGCGCTCCCCCGCCGCGTTCACGTAGCGGAAAACCACCTGGTCCCGCGAGACGATGCCGTCGAGCCCGCCCTCGGGCGCGCGCCAGTTGCCGTCGCCGTGCGCGATGGGCATGCGCAGCACCGTACCGGGCGCGACGCCCTCGGTGACGAACGTTCGGGAGGGCTCCACGCGAATGTGGACGTCCTTGCACACGAAACGAAGGCCCGAGTTCTGGACGAGCGCTCCGGGGAGGAGCCCCGCCTCGCAGAGGATCTGGAAGCCGTTGCAGATGCCGAGCACCGCGCCGCCCCGCTCGGCGTAGCGCGCCACGAAGTCCATGGCCTTCGTGAACCGGGCCATGGCCCCGCAGCGCAGATAGTCGCCATACGAGAAGCCGCCGGGGAGGATCACGATATCGGGTTCCCCGAGGTCGGCCGTGTCGTGGGAGACGAGCCGCGCCTCGGCTCCCAGCAGCGTCGCCGCGGCGTGATGGGCGTCCTCGTCGCAGTTCGAGCCGGGGAACCGCACGACCACGGCGTTCAGCGTCAACCGACCACCTCGACTTCGAAATCCTCGATCACAGGGTTCGCGAGGAGAGTTCCGGCCATCCGGGCCGCGGCCTCCTTCGCCTTGGCCGGATCGGTCTCGGCCACGTCGAGCCGGAAGACCTTCCCCGCGCGCACGTCGCCGACACCCGTAAAGCCCAGCCGCGAGAGCGCTCCCGCGATGGCTTTTCCCTGCGGATCCAGGATTCCC
>CAZXSG010000315.1:0-5573 GCA_964643185.1 uncultured Holophagales bacterium | reverse complement strand
GAGATCTCCTGGGCCCATCCCCTCGACGTCGTCGAGCTCTTCTTCCCTCGCCCCCTTCCGGATGGAAAGACGACGCCCAAGCAGGAAAGCGTCCCCGACTCCGCCCGGCTCGATCTGATCAGAATCCTCGCGACCCAGAACGACTACAAGATCGAAACCCTCATCGCTCTGGTCCCAGACCCGATCGACTCCCGAACGGCGGGCTCGTTCGATCAGGCCATCGGGGCGTTGCAGGATGCGGCGGCCGCCGCCGACTGGCTCCTCGAGCGCCACTATCTTCCCTGGACCGTCACCAAGAGAGCAGACAACAAGGATCTCGCGCCGATTCGCGTCGTCGTCGACTCCGAGACCGGCGTCGTCACGCCCCGTACCGAAAGCGGCGTTCTCGGGAAGGACTTTCTCGTGACGTTCCCGGCACCTGGAACGGTCCAGCCCCCTGAGAAGGCCCCTGGCCGTGTTCAGGTCAAACAAGCCGCAGCCGCACCGCCCCAGCTCTCTCTCCAGCGGAAGCACGAAACGGAGCCGGGCGTCGTCCTCTTCCGGCTGCGCACCGAGGACGCCTCCGCACAGAAGAAGCTCCTCGTCGTGTTCCTCGTAGGCGAAACCCAGACCTGGGGAGCCCAGCGCGTACCCCTTCGGAAAGCACTCTCATGGTCTCGCTCGCTCTCGCAGCCCGCATCGATCCGAATCCTCGGCCCATGGTTCTCGGGAACGGCCACATCGCTCGCCCTCGAGCTTGCCGAGTCCCGTTTGCCGGTCGACGGAATTCCCCTGCGAGTTGCGAGCGGGACAGCCTCCGATCCCGGCGTCGCGGAGGCCCTTCCAAAGGACAGCTACCGGCCCTTTGCTCCGCTCAACTCGACTCTCCTCCGCTACGCGAGCTCGGCACTCGCAAGGCTGGGCATCGCGTCGAGGCAGATCGCTTTTCTGGTGGAGAACGACACGAGCTACGGTCGTGACCTAGCCCATTCGTTCAGCCTCAACCTTCCGACCTCAAAGGTCTTCCCATTGTACGGACGGCTCTCGGGGGTCCGAAGCGAATGGTCGAATCCGGAGCTCTCCCGAAAGGGGGCCGATGCCGCTCTGAGAGATCTCGAACGGGTCACTCGCCTGTCTCTGGAGGATCGCGGCACACCCACGGACCTGATCCCTCAGGTCGCCGCCCTCAGCACCTCGAGCGCCGGAACCACAGTCAGCACGCTCGTGGCGCGCCTGAGGCAGGAACGGATCCGCTTCGTCTGTCCCGCTCTCACCGACGTGCGCGACCGCATCTTCATCGCCCAGGTCCTCAATCGCCAGGCCCCGGACATCCGCCTCATCCTCCTCGAAGCCAGTTCCTTGTACGTTCATCCCGACGTCCGCTCCTCGTTCGACGGCGCTCTCGTCTTCACGGGATACGACATCACCGGCGGTCCGCCGACGGAAAACGATGACCTCCAACGGCCCCCTCCGTCGTCGGATGCGGAGGCGGGGGCGTACCAGGCAGCGCGCCACCTTTTCGATCTCTCGAGCAAAGAAGGCTCTGCCCAGGAGATCACGATCACACCCGACGGCTGGACTCACCTTTCGAAGCCGGCCGAGCAGGAGCCACGAAAACGCGGCCTCAAGATCGCGATGCTCGTGCTGTCCATGGTCCTGGCCGGAGTCATCGTCTACGAGATACTCCAGAACGGCGCTGACTACAGACGCTCGCTGGGACTCCCTGTCTCCGAGGACTCGGCGGCCGCGTTGCCTGAGCTGGACAACACCGAATACTCGGCGACGCTCCCGCCCGTCATCCCGCCATGGATGCTCGGCCCTCTCACGATCCTCACCCTTCTGGCGATTCTCATCGGGCTGACGGGGCCGTACGACTGCCCTTTCCTGAGCCTTCGCTTCACCCCCGATGGACTCTCCGGGCCCCTGATGGCCTTCGTCGCCATTCTCATCGTCGTCGCAGCCTGCTGGGGCAGGAACCGAGCGGGCAAGCAGGTCACTCAGTCGCTTGGGATCGAGGCGAAACCCAGCCGGCTCGCCTATGTGATCCTGCTGGCGGCCGGCGTCGCACCCCTTCGCTTTCTCTTCACCGAAGCCGAACGGATCTGGTCGTTCACCGCAGCTCGAGGGACGATCCTCTACCTCTGTCTGGCGCTCGCGATCCTTCGGATCGCGTGGTGCCTCGTCCGCCTCTCGGAGCACTGGGAGTTCCTGAAAGCGAAGCTGCGCGAGGCGGTATGGTCCGGGATCAACGCGGAGGATCTGAAGGTCCTGAAGGACACCATCGCGTGGTCCCCCATGTCGGCACTCGCGGGAAGAACCCCGGAGTTCTCCGCGATGAACGAGGCCCTGCAATCGCTGGATGCCCTTGCTTCCACGTACACCAGCCTGCAGACCTGGGCCTCGCCCGTGGTCTCCGTTCGCACGATCGCCATCACCTCTCCTGCCGGGCCCGCGCGGCAGAACCTCCGTTTCTCCCTCATGAGGACCATCCTGGAGGCGGACGCCTCGTTCCTGAGCGGCCAATCGGGGCGGTCTCCTGAAACGCTCTGGAGCTGCCCGGCTTTTCGACGTTTCGAAGCCTCCCGGATGCTCATCCTCGCGCGATGCGTCTTCGAGTCCCTTCGATCGCGCCTCATCGAGATTCTCGTTCTCATGGCGCTCCTCAGCGTTGGCGTCCTCGCCTTCTCCTTCACTCCGGAACGGGCCGTCTCGCTGTTTCTGGTCGTCGTGGCGGCCATCATCGCCGCTGTCGTCATCCATACCTTGCGGGAGATCGACCGCAACCCCTTCCTGAGCTGGGCGAGCGGAGGAAACGCCTGGACTGTCGAGTGGACCAAGGACTTCTTCTCGCGCATCGTCCTCTTCGGGCTCGGCCCCGCGCTTCTCCTTCTGGCGACCCAGATCCCAGCGCTCGCCAGGATCCTCGGCCCCTTCCTGGATACCCTGTCGGCGGTCGGCAAGTGAGAACGTCGCTCGGGCTCTTCGTCCTGTGTCTTCTCCGACCATCGCCTCTGTCTGCTGATTCCCCTCCCGATCTCTGCACGCTTCTCACCCCGGCATCCGGGAGCATGCGAGCGGCTGACCTCGGGTGGGCCGCCTCCGTCTGCGCCGAGGCCGCACCCAGGTTCATTGGATTCGCAGCCATCGAGGCCGCGTGCGAGGCCCTCGGCGGAAACAGACCCGGAGAGCTCGAACCCTCTCGGGGTCCGGTGGCGCCCGAAGTGCGCCGCAGCCTCGACGTCCTCAGGGGCGGATCCGCGGCGACTGGAGCCGGCGTCCTGGCCGGGGGAGGCGTCTCTCCCCACCCGGAGGTCCGGGCTTCCGCGATCTTCGCCTTCGAAAGCAGCGAGACCTCCCGTCAAAGCGCTGCCCCGAGCGCGGCACCGGTCGCGGATCCCTATCTCGACTGGTTGATCGCGATGAAGCAGGCTCTGAACAGTCTTCGGCGCAACGAGGTCCCATCCCTCTACCGGCTCATTCAACGCGCACTCGCCGAGGCCGAGGCACAGAGGACAGCATGGTCCGACTGGACTCGCACAGCCTCCCTGCGCATGGATCGAGGCAACGCGGAGATCCTCGTGCGCTTCGGGCTCTATGTCCAATGTCTCTCTAAGCGCGACTCGGCTTGTGACCATCTCAGGAAGAGGGCCGCAGAGGGCTACGCCACGGAACCCCTCTCACAACCACCGCTCGACCCGTCGGCCTCGCTCGCGGCGCTCATGCTCCACCTCGAGAGACAGGAAGACCTCGACTGCGCGCTCTCGCACGTCGAGGACGCGTTGCTCCTACACCTCATGCACCGCCGCACCCGTGACACGCCTCCGAGGACAGCAGAGCCGACGACGCGGACGCGGCGTCTCGGCGTGATCCGGGCCGGTCTGAGCACCGAGGTCCTGGCCAGCAGCGCCACATCCAAGGAGGTCGTGAGACCGCTCGCGACGATCGAGGCGCTCAGAACGGTGCTCGAGACGACGAACTTCACCCTCGAGGTCGATGGGGGGTTCGGCTACCTCGCGGGAAATCTCGGAGCGGACGTCCGTGCATCCGATCGCTTCCGTCTGGATACCGGAGTCGCGCTCGGATGGAAGAGCGCTGGGGCCACCGGCTCTCCCTTCGAGGCTCGACTGAGGCTCGGCCTCGAGCACGTGCCCTATCTGAAGACAGAGGATCCCGATCAGAGCTCCGGCCGCGTGCGCCTGCAGCTCGACCTGACGCCGTGGGGACTCGGCCACGGATTCCATCCCTCGATCAGAACCTGGGCCAGTCGAAGCCTCGATGGAGGGTCGACACGGGCCGGTGGCTCCGCCAGCCTCGGCTACGCCTTTCCCTGAAGGCCATCACCCTTCGTCGTCGAGCATCCGCGCGGCGTCCCGGCTCACGAGGTTCGCCCCCTCCAGACGGAAGAACCGGCGGCCCCGCCCCTTCTGAAAGGACTCCGATCGGCACAGACGGGTTTCGCTCGCGAGGTTCTTCACCACCGCGTAGCGGACCTTCCCGCGCGGATCGATGATGACCGTGGCGCCTCCGAAGAACGAGATCCCCGGCTCACCGGGGCTCGCGACGCGGACCTCCTGTGTGACCTCGGCAACGAGGTCGAACAGCGCCCGGCCGTCGGGCCCGATCCGGCGCGACGTTCGGATCGACTGGATCACCGGACGTGCGGCAGAGCCGCAGCGCTGGACCGCGGAACCGGGCTGACAGAGCCCGAAGAGCTCGAGGTTGTTGCGAGCGGACACCACCTCGCCGAGCGCCGACGCCTGTCGCTGCAGCTCCCGCTCGTCGGAAGGTCTCGAGGGATCGCCGTCGAAGCACAGCTCGCTGAACGTCAGCTCGGCAATCGGCGGGAGGTCCTTCGCGAGGCCTTTCCACGCCAGGCTCTGCTCGGAGCCCATCTCCACGTCCGAAGGCACGATGCCCCGGGCGAGGAACGACGAGACGAGCGCCTCCCGGTAACCCCACGGGTCCTCGGGCACGAGCTCGCGGTCGGCCGTGATCACCGCGCGAAGGAACTCACCCAGCTCGAGATCGACGGGAGGACAGTAGTCGATGGCGCGGATGATGATCGCGAGGAACTGCTTCGCGAGGCGCGCGGCATCCTCGGCGAGAAGCTCTTCCAGCTCCCGGGGCAGCGGACCCTTCGACGAGAGGCCGTGGAAGAGCGCCGTCCGCCTCAGGCGCTCCGTCCGGCGCCGATAGACGCTGCAGAACGCGTCGAAGACGGCCGCCACGAGCACCGCACCGAGCTCGTGCGGCCCGAGGTTCGCGTCGTAGCGCAGAGCCTTGCGCGGGCGCTTCGCTCTCTCGGCTCTTTCCGGACGTGCGGCGTCTTCGGGCTCGACGTCTTCGAGCTCCTCGACTGCCTTGCGGAGGGCTCCTCGGCGTCCCGTCGCGAGGCCGAACTCCCGTGCGATCTCGGAGAGCAGGTCCTTTTCGAGGGCGTCGGGTGAGCGGCGGATCGCTGCGCTCACGACATCGGGATACGTGAAGTGGAGGAACAGCGCCACGAGGTCGGCGAGCGCCTCGTGGAAGGCCAGGACGTCGGGGCCGCTCGCGGGAAGGAACGCGGCACGAAGACCGTCGATGATCGCGTGGGA
>CAZXSG010000314.1:0-5581 GCA_964643185.1 uncultured Holophagales bacterium | reverse complement strand
GTCCATGAGCTTCGCGATGAGGATGTGCTGGTTCGAGTAGCGGTGCGGAATGGCCACCCGCTTGCCCCGCAGGCCGCTGAAGTCGTTGATGCCCGAATCGGTGCGCACCATGATCGTCGTGCCGTCGCGGTGGCCGAGGTGGACGATCTTGAGCGGGAGGCCCTGGCGGCGCATCACCATGGCGAGCGGCGCGAGGAGGAACGAGGCCTTCAGGTTTCCGGCCTTCAGATCGTCCGCGATCGCGGCCCAGCTCGTGTATCGCTTGGAGTGGAAGACCGATCCCTTTTCGGAGTGGCCCGTGATCCAGTGGGTCACGGGGCACGTGAGGTGGCAGGTGACAGGGAGGTGCGCGATGACGAGCTCGCCCCTCACGAACTTGCCGCGGGCGGCGGCCGCCACCTGCGCCCGCCTCAGCCCGCCGTGGTTGAGCTCGACATGCAGCAGCGAGATGGCAACGAGGAACAGGGCGACGCCGGTGATCGTTCGAAGGCTGCGTGACACCGGCGGATGATAGGGGTGAATCCAGGAAGCGCGCCGGAGGCGTTTCCCGGCCCGGAGGCTGAACAGATCCGAGGTCAGCCCACGAGGCTCTTCTCGACCGTCAGGATCTCCCGCGTCATCCCTCCCGCGAGAAGCGTCCCCAGCTCCACCACCTTGAAGCCCAGGCTCCAGTAGAGGTGCGGCGCGCTCGGGCTGACGACGGGGGTCTTCGCCGTGATGCGGGCGAAACCGCGGCTCTTCGCGAGCGCGACGGCCCGCTCGACGAGCGCGCGTCCGAGGCCCTTGCCGCGGTGCCCGAGGTCCACCGTGAGGAGCCGGATCTCCGCGGTGTGCGGATCGGAGTCGGCCGGGCACATCTGGAGGAGGCCCAGGCGCCTGCCGTCGAGCCACGCCCCCAGGATGGCGCAGCGCCCGGGCACGTAGGCCGCGTGCGCGTGCGTCGTTCTGCGGGCGAGCTCGCCACCGAGGTCCGGGCCGAGTTCGCTCTCGAAACGCGTGTGCAGGGCCTCGAGGCTCTCCGCCAGAGCCTCCGGCCCCTCCTCCCGGATCTCGCGTTCCTTCTTCACGGGCCTTACATACGCTCGGGAACCGGCACGCCGAGCACCGAGAGCACGTCGTCGAGATGCCACGCGACGAGGTCCACGGCGGCGCGCCGCACGAGCCGCACGGTGTCGTTCTCGGCCTTCAGCAAAGGGTGCGTGTGGTACAGGTGGTGAAACGCTCCGGCCACAGCGAGCGCGTGCCGCACGAGGAGCGAGACCTCGAGCGACTCGGCGACCTTCTCGAACGTCTCGAGCGTGCGGCCGCACGTGCGCACGACGTCCCACAGGCCGTCGTCGAAGAGCGCCGGATCGAGCTGCGCGAGGCTCTCCATCTCGTCTGAGGTGAGCCTGCCGGAGAAGCCGCCCGACACGAGCTTCTGGAAGATCTTCTTCGCACGGACGGCGCCGTACTGGAGGTACGGGCCCGTGTCGCCCTCGAGGGCCAGGGCTTCCTCGAAGTCGAACGCGATCACCTTGTTGCGCGAGAACCGCGTCATGTACACGCGGAGAGCGCCCGTCGCGATCTCCTGCGCGAGGATGGCCGCGGAGAGCCCGCTCGGCACGTGCATGCCGTCGGGGTCCTGCTGCTGGACCGGCATCGGGGAGGCGCTGGCCGTCGCGACGATACGGTCGTGCGCCTTCTCGAACAGCGCGTCGAGGAGGTCCTCGGCCTTCACACCGAGACCCTTGCGCCCCGACATCTCGACGAACGGGCGGGCCTTGTCTTCCTCCGAGAGCTCGACTCCGAGCGCCTCGCACGAGGCGGGCGTGAGGGCCACCATCTCGTACGCGAAATGCGTGGACCGGTCGGCCCCCTCCGGGAAGCCGGCGCGGCGGACGCCTTCCTTCACGACCTTCTGCGGGTAGCTCTGCCGCACGTCGATCACGTTGATGACCGCCTCGCCGTGGCCGAACTGGCCCTTCGCGGTGGGGTCGGAACCTTCGGCGTCGCCACGGGTTCTATAGAGAGGAGACGTTCCGTTCGACGCGAGGAACTCTGCGTTCCCCTCCATGTCGCGATAGGGCACGCGCTCGTACTCGAAGTCGGCCTCGAGGTGCCCGAGCTTCCAGAGCTGGTACGCGACGTCCTTGCCCGTGTACGTCACGGTGCCGTTCGAGCGCACGAGGATCTTGTCCGCGTCCTCCATGCCCTCGAACTCCTTGGAGCCCTCGAGGCGCATGACCCAGCAGCCGGCGTTCTTTCCTTCGGTCTCGAGGTGGACGGCGTTCGCGGCCTTGAGGAGATCGAATGCCTTGACCCAGAACTTCCGCGCGAGGATGTCGCTCTCGCGGGGGAGAAGGTCGTAGGAGACCCCGATCCGCTCCATCGTCTTGAGATGGCAGCGCACCACGGCTTCGGAAAGCCGCGCCGCGAGCCGGGCCGTGGCCTCTTCCTCCGGCGTGCGTTCGCTGCCGGTGGCCGTCGCCTCGATCGCGTGGAGGGTGGCCTTGCGCCGCTCCTCGAGGCTCTTGTCCGCCGCGTAGCTCTTACCCACGAGCGTGTAGAGGTCCCAGGCGAGATCGCCCAGACGCCGCGGCTCGTTGCCCGGAAGATCGTCGGGAAATGCGTCGAGGATCTCCTTGATCTCGGCGGCCAGCTCTTCTGCGCGATCGGGCGTGACGAGCGCTTCGGGGTGCATGAGGCCCACGACGACGTCGGCCACCTGGACACCCGTGTCGTCCAGGTAGTTCTGCACTTCCACCGTTCGGCCGAGACGGCGGAAGTTTCGGACCAGCACGTCGCCCAGGACGGCGTTCCGGAGGTGCCCGATGTGGGCCGCCTTGTTGGGGTTGATGTTGGTGTGCTCGACGATGATCTTTCCGAGAGGAGACGTGACCCTCTCGGAAGACGACGCGGCCTTCAGCATCGCCGAGAGCGTGCGGGGGCGATCGAAGAAGAAGTTGACGTAGCCGCCGCCCTCGACGCGAATCTCCCGGACGCTCGACGGTTTCACGATGGCGGGCGCCAGCTCTTCGGCGATCTTGCGTGGGGGGCGCTTGAGCAGCTTCGCGAGCTCGAACGCGACCGGGGTCGCGAGGTCGCCGAGCTCGACCTTGGGGGGCATCTCGAGGAGAAGACGCGCAGGGACGACCCCGAACGTCTTCTCGCAGGCGCTCGCGAGCGCTTCGGCGATCTCGCTCCGAAGACCGGGGATCACGACCGCCACCGGGCGGAAAGACCTGAGTCCATCATCCCCACGATTGTAGCGATGCGTCTCCGCCACCAAGCGTGAACGGCCGATATGATTTCGCCTTGACCCTCAAAACCCAGCGCATCGGCGGTCGAGCTCGTTCTCGACGCGTAATACGCTTGAAGGCGCGAAAACGTAGATGCGACCCAGACGTATCTCAGAAGCCTCGAACTTTTCTTCCAATTTTACATCGCCGCCCCTTGACCTAGTCGCTCCCAAGGGATAGCTTCTTGGTAGAGGCTTCCGCTGCTCTATCGTCAATTAGAAGAAAGGGGTTACATTCCAATGCGTACAGTTCGCTTTTCATTCCTCTTGCTGGTGCTGCTGTTTGTGTCGCTTCCCGGTGCTGCCAGGGCCGATGGACCGCCGCCCTATCCCACCATCTGCAATGACCAGGAAGACTACTGCCAGTGCCTCTGTAATTCCGGCCCGCATTGGGCGAGACTGATGGGTTGCCCGTACTGCGGCGCCACCGGTTGGTTTCCGACTTGTGTGGAGTGCGTTCTTCACGGGGAACCCCCGACTGTTTGGTGGCAGTGCGACACGGTCGCCACCAGTGGAGCTGGGATCTGCCAGTTCATGTATGATGACTGCTATGGGTGGGGAAATTGCATCCACACCTAGGAACTGCCAGGAGTTGTCTGTGCTTTGCAGCTCTACTCCTACAGTCCATGCTGTTCTCTGGAGCCGCCATTTCCATGGAGGTGCCTCAACAGATCATATTGCTGATCCAGCCCCCCCCGGCTGCCGACACTACAGTTTCAGTTCGCGAACTGGCCCTTGACGGGCGAGGGGAGCCGAGGGAGGGTACGGTACTCATCAAGCGAGGCCAGGAACGGGCATCCATGCGATTGCGCACTGGAGCCTGGATGGTCGAGGCGAGTGCCGAAGGTTATTGGGCACCTCGAGTGCCGGTTGGAGCTGGCCTCTCCGCAGAAGTGACGTTGCTGCGAATGGCTATCGTTTCAGGAATTACAGACACGCCGACCGTCCGGGATTTCGCGCTTCGGCTTGAGCAACTTCCCGGAAACCGGAAACCTCCAACAACCAGCACGTTTCCTTGTGGCCTCAACGGCAAGGAATTTAGCTGTGCAGCTCCCGCCGGTCCCTGGGGATTTTCACTGAGAAAGATCGGGTTCGTCGCGAACTATTTTCTCGCTGAGACTCTTTCAGGGCCGAAACGATTGAAAGAGGCCGTCGCTTTCGAGCCCGGAGCGTCCCTGGCCGGCTGGCTATCATGCGAGGATGTAAACTGGAAGCCCGCTTCTGCTCTCGTGCGCATCGCCAAGAAAGGCCATTCAAGCGGACCGAAGCAGTTCACGGCCGCAGTTCAGCCGCCCGGTTTCTTCCAGATCAGACGACTAGAGCCTGGTGAGTATCAGGTCGTAGGGATGCAGGACGGATTTGCCCCGGATTCGCGGCCCGTCCAAGTGATCAAGGATTCCGAGTCGTTTCTCATCGAACCGCTGGTCCTCGCAAAGGCGGTTACGTTGGAGCTAACCGTCGTTCCCCCGCTCGATCCGAACGGGCGGCCTTGGCAGGCTGAAATCCTTGAACGAGTGGCGCGTGGCGGTAACACGGTCGGCGGAGGAAATGTTGTCGACGGTCGCTTCATTTGGGCTGGTCTCAAGAAGGACGGCGAGTACAGCGTTTGGCTGAAGACCTCTACGGGGCAACGCTGGTCCGCCGAGGAAAGCACGTTTCGGGCCGATAAGCCTAAGATCAGTCGCCAGATTGATGCGGGAATGGAGGCTATCGTTGGAGAGGTGCTTATCGCTGAGAAACCTCTTCAAGCGAAGCTTACCTTTGGTGTGGGCTCAAACCTGGAAATATTACTCAACAGCAATGAAGCTGGTCGCTTCACCGGGTTCTTGCCCCGGCTAGGCCGGTGGCGAGTCAAGGTTGAATCAACAGACAAGGTCGTAGTTCGGAGTGTCGAGGCGAATGCTGTACGCGGAGCGAATGGCGTCGCCACCGCCAGTATCGAATTGGACGACTTTCGGGCTAGAGGAGTGCTGGTCGATGAACGCGACCAACTCTACAATGAATCGGCAATTGTTTCAGTCGTGTTTCCCGGGAAAGAGTCGTTTCAGCGATTTGTTACGGGTGGGCGTTTCGAACTTGGTGGGCTACCGACAGGCTCTCTTGATCTTCGAGCGGAGGCAGAAGGGCTGATAAGCGATACAGTTTCCACCACGTCGGTCAGTGATGAAGCACCCGATGAGATCCGCATTGTTCTCAAGAAACGGAAGACGCTGATTGTCGATTTCTTGGGCGTGAATGGCAACCCCTTGGCAGGTATCACAGTGGCGATCCTGCCCAGTTAGCAGAATCGATCGCAGGGTA
>CAZXSG010000313.1:0-5588 GCA_964643185.1 uncultured Holophagales bacterium | reverse complement strand
AGGTTCGCGCGGGCCGGTCGTGGCCTTCTCGGGGCGTCTCAGGTACCGTCCGAATGAGCTGGCGGTGAAAAGGCTCGTGGAACGAATCTGGCCGCGCGTCGTGCGCGAGGTGCCGGGCGCGCGGCTCCTCCTGGGCGGGGCGGACGCCCCGGCCTGGCTGAAGCCCTATGCGGGGCGACAGGGCATCGAGGTCGAGAGCCCGGTCGGGTCCATGCCCGAGTTTCTGAGGCGGGCGGCCGTGGTCGCGGCGCCGGTCTCGCTGGGCACCGGAACCCCCAACAAGTTGTACGAGGCGTTCGAGGCGGGCTGCGCCGTCGTCGCGAGCCCGGAGGTGCGGGATCGCGCGCATCCGGCTCCCGTCCTGGTGGCCGAAAGCGACGACGCTTTCGCGTCGGCGCTCGTGGGTCTTCTCGCGGATCCGGCCCGAGCCGCCGAGGCCGGGGCGGAGGGGCGGGCCTTCGTCGAGGAGCACGCCGACCGCCGCCTATCGGTTCGCGCGCTCGGCGAGGTCTATCGCGCGGCGACCCGGACACACGTTTCCGGAGGTGCCGCCTGAAGCCGCGGGGCCAGTGGGGCGGGAGGGTCTTCCTCCTGCTCCTGGGCGACGCGCTGTTCGGGATCGCCGCCTTCGCCGCGATCGTCTGGCTGCGCCGGCTCGTGGCGCTGCCCGGAACGGTGGGCCGGCTGCCGGCCTACAACGTTCCGCTGGACCTTTTCCCCTGGCTCCTCGCCGTCGCGGTGTCGGCCATCGTCGCGCTCTCCGTAGCGGGGACGTACGACGAGCCGCTCTCCTCGGTGAAGGAGCGCGGCGGCTTCCTCATCGCGTCGATCCTCTCGGCGGGGCTCCTCGTGGCGTTCTTCTTCATCGTGGGCCGCGCGGTGCCCCGCACCGTGCTCCTTCTCTACGTGCCGACGTTTTACGTTTTCCTCGAGCTGTGGCGCATCGCGGCCGAGAAGATGGTGCCGATCGGCATCAGACCCGTGCTCGTCCTGGGCTCGGGCGAGGACGCCCGGCGGGCGGCGGAAGCGCTCGAGCGCGGGGAGATCACGGGGCACAGCCTGCAGCGCTGGCAGCAGGATCTCGCGGTGTTCCGAGGCGTGGCTTCCGGGAACGACCTGCACTTCGCGACCGATTCGGAGACGCCGCTCGACGTCGTGTTCGCGTCGGAGCTGCCGGAAGACCGCAGCATGCTCGTGGCGCTCCTCGAGGGCAGCCTCAAGCACGACTTCGATCTCTGGATCCTGCCGGGGCTCACCGACATCGTCGCGTCGCGCGTCGTCACGCGCAGCATGGGCGATCTGCCGCTCACCCCGGTGACGACGCGTGGGGCGACGCCGCTCGCGAACACGTTCCGGCGGATCGTGGATCTCGTGCTCGGCAGCGTGCTCTTCGTGGCGACGCTCCCGCTCCTCGTGGCCGCCACGGCGGCCGTGGTGCTCGAGAGCCGCGGCGCGCCCTGGATCAGGCAGAAGCGCGTGGGCAAGGACGGCCGCATCTTCCACATGCTGAAGATCCGGTCGATGAGGGCCGACGCCGAAGCCGGAACGGGGCCGCGCCTGGCCGAGCCGAACGACGAGCGTCTCACGCGGCTCGGACCGTTCCTCCGCAAGACCCGCATCGACGAGCTACCGCAGCTGATCCTCGTGCTCACGGGATCGATGAGCCTCATCGGTCCGCGTCCCGAGAGGCCCGAGTTCGTCGCGCGGTACGAGAAGGAAGTCCCGGCTTACCGCCTCCGGCACATGCTGAAGCCCGGACTCACGGGCCTCGCGCAGGTGATGGGCGTGTACGCCACGAAGACCGACGTGAAGCTGCGCTACGACCTGGGGTACCTGTTCCACTGGAACCCGTTCCTGGACGGCTTCATCCTGGTGCGCACGGTCTCCACCGTGCTCCGCGGGACGGGCGTCTGACCTGGGGGAACCATGGCCGGTTGCCGCAATCGCTTCGCGATTGACGGCGACCTCCGCTTCGCTCCGGTTCCCCCAAACCCCCTCCGAGCCAATCGCTGGCCCTTCCGGGTTAAGGCTTACTCAGGCATGAAGATGTCGGTGAGCTTGCGCATCACCTGACGCGCGTCTTCGATCTGGAGGAAGCGTCCCAGGCCGGGGAAGGTGACGAACTCCGCGCCGCGGATCCCCATCGCGATCTGCCGTGCGCACAGGATGCGTTCCGTCTGCTCCTGCTCGCCGATGAAGACGTGCGTCTTCGACTGGATCTCCGCGAGGCGCTGGGCGTGCACGGGTCCCGTGCGCGCGGGGCGCTCGTGCTTCACCGCCATGCCGTTGCAGCGGCGGTAGATGTCGGTGATGCGGTCGTGGAGGCCCTCGCGCTCCTTGAGCGATTCGAAGATCGGCTGGGTGAGGAGCTTGGTCTCCACCGTGTTCCGCGCGTCCTTGCGCATCCCCGCGACGAGATCGGCTCTCTGGGCCACGGTCTCCGGGCTCCACGGATAGCCCTCGAGCGTGGGGGCCATGAACACGAGCTGCCGGGTCCTGTGGGGGTACTGGAGCGCGAACTCCATGGCGACCTCGGCGCCGTCGTCGTGCGTCAGGAAGCTCGTCTTCTCGGTCGAGAACCAGTCCAGCAGGGCGGCGATGTCCGCGGCCTCGTCGGCCAGGGAGAACGGCGCGTCGAACGGCGAGGAGCGGCCGCAGGAGCGGCGGTCGATGCGCAAGGCGCGGAGCCCCGTGGCGAGACCCGTCGCGGGCGCTTCCATGATGTCGGCGTCGGCGAACGTCCCGTGCAGGAGCACGCACATTTCGTCTTCTCCGCCGACCTCGTAGTAGAGACGTTGTCCGTTGACTCCGGCGTAAGGCATCGCAACCCCCTCATCCGTGGAACGAAGGAATGATAAGCGTCCGAACCGGGAAGGTCAGCCCTCCGGGACTTCGACGACGTCCGTAAGAGCCGGGTCCCGGGCGGGAGGCGGTCCCTCGTTGAGCACGGGATCGGTGCCGGGCGGCGCGAGGCCTGCGGGAGACGCGCCCGGCTTGCGCCGGCGGCGACGGCGCTTCCGCTTGGCCGGTGCGCCGGCGTCGGAGCCGTTCACCCCACGTCCCTCGGCAACCTCGGGACCGTCGTCGTCCTCTTCGGTCTGACCGAGTGCGGGCGCGAGCGGAGAGAGACCGAGCGCTTCCCTCGTCCAGAAATCGGCGTCCTCATCGGGCGCTGAGGGAGCGGGCTCTTCGGCCACCGCGAGCGGCAGGAGGACTGCGGGAGCGGCCACGGCAGCGGTCGGGACGGTCGGGACGGCCGGGACGGCCGCCACGCTCGCGACCTTCGCAACGCTCGCGACGTTGGCGACGTTGGCGACGCTGGGAGCGACCGGAACGACCGGAGCCACCGTCGCGATGAACTCCTCTTCGGGCTCCTCCTCGGGGGCAGCCGCGACGGCGAGAGCCGCCGCCTTGGAGAGAGGCGCGAGGTGGCGCGAGCCGCCGGAGGCGATGTCGGCGATACGGTGCGGCTCGGGAGCGCGAAAGAGCTCGTCGGACGCGAAGTCCACCGGGATCTTGTGGCCGATGAGCCGCTGGATCGCGTCCAGGGAGAAGACGTAGTCGTCGCACGCGAGCGAGATGGCCGTGCCGGCCGCGCCGGCGCGGGCCGTGCGCCCGATGCGGTGGACGTAGTCCTCGGGGTCCTGCGGAAGGTCCACGTTGAAGACGTGCGTGACGCCCTCGATGTGGAGCCCGCGCGAGGCGACATCGGTCGCGACGAGGTAGGGGAGCTTTCCGGTCTTGAAGTCCGAGAGGATCTTGAGCCGCTTGGCCTGGGGATGGTCGCCCGTGAGCGCGCCCACCTTGAAGCCGTGCCGCTGCATCACCGTGACGAGCCGCTCGGCAAACCTCTTCGTGTTCACGAAGAGCATCGAGCGGGCGTCCTTCTGCCGCGAGGCCTCCCGAGAAAGGAGCCCGATGAGGAGCGACATCTTCTCGCGCTGCGCGACGTGGAAGAGGGCTTCCGTGACCCGGTCGGCGGTGATCTGCTCGGGGCGGATCTCGATCTTCTCGGCGTCGTTGAGGTGCTCGTAGGCGAGCTCCATGACGCGCACCGAGAGCGTGGCCGAGAACATCATCGAGTGGCGGCGCGACGGCGGCGGGCAGCGGCGCAGGATGCGCCGGAGGTCCACGATGAAGCCCAGGTCGAAGGGGCGGTCGGCCTCGTCGATCACGAGCGACGAAATTTGCGAGAAGCTCGTCGCGCCCTGCTGCTCGTAGTCGAGCAGGCGGCCCGGCGTGCCGATGAGGATGTCGCAGCCGTCGCGGAGCTGATCCCGCTGCTTGCCGTAGTCCATGCCGCCGAACACCGTGACGATGCGAGGCGCGACGTAGCGGCAAAGAGCGCGGGCGTCTTCCTGGATCTGCACGGCCAGCTCGCGGGTGGGCGCGATGACGAGCGCTCGCGGGTGGCGGTAGCCGCGCTTCTTCGGCTCCAGGGCGAGCTGCGAGAGCACCGAGATGAGGTACGCGGCCGTCTTGCCCGTGCCCGTCTGCGCCTGCGCGGCGACGTCCCGGCCCTCGAGGAGGCGGGGGAGCGTGGCGGCCTGGACGGGAGTCGCGCGAAGGAAGCCCGCCGCGGCGATCCCAGCCTTCACCGAGTTCGGCAGCGGGAGGTCGAAGAAGAAAAGGTCGGAGAGGTGATCTTTGCCGGGGGGGGAAAAAGCCATTCCGCATGGATTGTAGCCTCGGGCCCGTAAACTCTCTCCGGATGCACGGCTACACGCCCTCGAGGCCGATTGCATCGGCCTTGCTCCTCTCGGCGCTCGTCCTCGCGGTCACCGCGGACGAACGGCGCTTCGACGCGTCCGCGGCCACTCGCACCGCCTTCGCGCTCGTGAGGGGTGACGGGCTTTCGCTCTCGCGATCGGGGGCCGGCGTTTTCGCGCGACCTTCGGGCGACGCGGTGATGACCGGCGGAGCCGGCCTCGCGTTCTTCCGCACCCCGCCCGCGGCCCTCGCCGCTCCCCTGGAGGCCGCCACCACGCCGGGTGCCTCTCAGATTCTCTTCGTGCTCGAGCAACTCCTCTGCGTGCTCCTCGCGGCGTTCTCCGCGTCGGCGCTGACCGCCCGCTGGGGCGGCGACGTGAACGCCCGGAGGCGGGCGCTCTTCGCCACGGCGCTGGCCTCGCCTCTCTGGCCCGCGCTCGCGAGGGACGGCGCCGAGCCGATCCTCGCGGCCCTCACCGGCTGCGCGTTCGCGTTCGCCGTCCTCTCCCGGACCCAGGGTCCCCTGCCGGCGGCAGTCGCGGGCTTTCTTGCCGGTCTCGCCGTCTTCGCGGGGGACGCCGTCTACGGCCTCCTCTTCCTCGCCGTCGTCGCGACTTCGGCGCTCGGTGGGCGCTCCCTGCGGGGCACCCCCATCGGAACCGACGACTCCTCGATGATCCGAAAAAGGCGCCTCTGGAAGCCGGGACAGAAGGGGCCGCGCTGGCTGCCCAACACGCTGGCCGCCGTGCTCGGCTTCCTCCCCGGATTGGCCCTGTGGGTGGTGCTGGAGATCGTGCGATTCGGGAGGCCCTTCGGCGGGCCCCCGGTCCTTCGCCGTCCCCTGGCCGAGGGCCTCGTGGATACCGCGTTCGCGTTCT
>CAZXSG010000312.1:0-5599 GCA_964643185.1 uncultured Holophagales bacterium | reverse complement strand
TGCTCGCCGTGATGAAGGCCTACACGACCCGCGTGGGCAGCGGTCCGTTCCCGACGGAGCTGTTCGATGCGGTGGGCGAGCACATCCGCAAGCGCGGTAACGAGTTCGGCACGGTGACGGGCCGTCCGCGTCGCGTGGGCTGGTTCGACGCCGTGGTGGCGCGCACGACGGTGCGGATCTCGGGGATCGACGCCGTGGCGCTCACGAAGCTCGACGTGCTGGACGAGATGGACGAGATCCGGATCTGCACCCACTACGAGGTGAACGGCAGGGAGATCGCGGAGATCCCGGCCCGCGCGGACCACTACGACGCGGCCAAGCCCGTGTATCGCACGTTTCCGGGCTGGAAAACGTCCACGGCGGGCATCTCGTCGTTCGAGGATCTACCCGTGAACGCCCAGCAATACCTCGAGGCGCTCGAGGAGATCGTGGACGCGAAGGTCGCGCTGCTCTCGACGGGTCCCAAACGCGACGAGACCATCCGGAGGGCGGGAACCCCGCTCGACGGCTGGCTCGCTTAGACTCCCAGGTGGTGGCCGGGCCGTTAGCTCAGCGGTAGAGCATCTGACTTTTAATCAGTGGGTCCCGGGTTCGAATCCCGGACGGCTCACCAGTCCCAACCCTTCCAGCCGCTTCCGATTCCGACGTCGTCGTGCAGTCTTCGGGCGCCTTCCAAGGCGCCCTTTCCATCTTCGGATCGCGACGACAGCAAAGCGGCTCCGCCATCGGCATGGCGGACGCGGACTCGTGCCAGACTGTCCCGAACTCGCCCGGGCGTAAGACTGGAGCAAACATGAGCTGGCGCGTCATCGCTTCTGTGTCGACAACTGTTCTTCTCCTCGCGGCCCACACCGTTGCCAGCGCTCCGGCGAGCCCTGGCAAAGTCACGGGGACATTCCTGGTGGCGGGCGCCGACGCGGAGCTCAAGCACGTTCGGGCCGTGCGCGCGAAGCTCGACGAAAAGGGAAAGAAAGGCTACGCCGTGCTCCTCTCGGCGCGGCCCGCAACGGGAGACATCTCACCCTGGAGGATGGGGGACCCGAAGGAGCGCGGTAGCTTCATCTACCTGATGCTCGAAGCGAACGGCGAGATCTGGATTGCCGAGCTCGCTCACGCCAAGGCGAAGACCAGCCGGTTCGGCGTCGTGACGGAGGTCGGGAAAGTGGCGTTCGAAGTGCGCAACGAACGCCTCGTGGCTCACGTACGAACGGCTGGTGAGCAGACGTTCACCGACGACCGCTACAGCCTGGACCTTCGTTTCGAGGCACCGCTCGAGGGTCCCTGACCCCAACCGGGGCCTCGGAGGGAATCAGGCCATGACGAAGACCATCAGAGCCGGAGCCGCCCTCGCATTCGGACTGCTGCTCTCCGTGGCGGGCACGAGCCTGGGTTCGTCCCCCAAGCGAGCTCCCGTTGCCACGACATCCCATTTCAGATTCCACAGTGACTTCGACACCAACCTCAACGATGCGCTGATCGCCACGGGCCGAGCGAAGAAGACCCAGCCCGCGCTCTTTCGCACTGGTCCCGAGCTCGCCTGCTTCGAGAAGCTTCCCCCCGCCTCACGCGCGGGTTGGAACGGCGCGGTGGCCTACTACGCCGAGATCGTCTCGCCGAAAGACGCGTTCGCCCGCGAGCAGTTTCTCCTTCGCGTACAGCTCGCCGGGTTCGACGAGGAGCTGAAGAAAGACGAAGACCTGCAGTTCACGGCGATCGCCGCGGGGTTCCGCGCGGCCGCGGCCCCCGCTTACCGAGCCTGCCGCTGGGCCGCGCAGGATGCCGCGAACCGCCTCTGGATCGAGGATGTGAAAACGCGGCTCGCCGCCACGGAGCAGAGGATCGGAGCCCGGCTCGAGCAGCTCTACGCGCAACCCTGGGACGGCCTTCCGATCGATGTGGACATCGTCCAGACCGTGAGCTGGAGCGGCGCCAACTCCATTTCACGGGATCCGAAAGGCGGTCATCTCCTCATCTCGGTCGAGAACCCGGCCGTGGCCGCCGTCGAGGTCGTGTTCCACGAGGCGTCGCACCTGCTCATGCTCCGTGCCGCTCCGCTCCGGCAGGCGCTCGACGTTGCCGCGAAGGCGGCGAGCTGGCGCCTTCCCGGCGACCTCTGGCACGTCGTTCTCTTCTACACGACGGGCGAGGCGATACGAATGATCCTGGAGGAAGGCGGCAAGCCGGCTTACGAGCCGATGCTCTACGGGATCTTCGAGAGAGGCGACTGGGCCGGCTATCGAAGCGCTCTCGAAAGAGAGTGGCGCCCCTACGTGGAGGGAAAGAAGACGCTCGACGCGGCAGCCACCGGTCTCATCCACACGCTGAGAAAAGGCGAGCCCGCCAAGTAGCGTCGGCAGACTAGATATCGGCCGCAAGCGCCGGGCGCGAAAGACCACGTATTGACGGCGGGCTACACTAGAACAGCCGCAAGGTATCCGGCGCGCCCGGAAGGAACCCGGACTCCCGAAGCTCGGCATCGATGGCCTCGATCGACCTCCGTGTGGCATCCACGTCCAGCGACTCTCCGTCCGCATCCCGCACCTCGCCGCCCAGACGCCCCTTCACGTACTCGATCGCGCCCAGCATCGCGTCGAACACGGCAACGGGGGCCGGGCTCCGCGGAATGGAGTAGATGAACACGAGGTCATCCACCATGACCGTTCCGGCCGCGATCTCCTCGGGAAGGAAGTAGCCGGGCTCGGTCGAGGTCTCCACGCTGAACAGGAAGTCGTCCCCGAAGCTCGTGTCGTTGATCCAGTGGAAGCAGTCCATGTCGCCCCATTCGAGGCCGAGACACAGCATGACGTCCCACACGTCCCGCCCCTCGAACCCCGAACCGTCCGGCGCCACGAGCTTCACCACCACGGCCCCGTCGAGCCGCTCCTTCAGCGCCTGGTGCTCGTTCGTACGGTTCTCGGCTTCGTCCGGCGTCAGGTTCGCGGTCACGTGGGCCCTGCCGAATTTCGAGACCTTTTTCTGCACTTCGGCGAGGCGCGTCGCGTAGAGGGCGGCCGTCGGCTCCGGCGCTTCGGCGTCCTCCGGCTCTCGGACGTCGCACCATGCGAACTTCAGGCTCGTCACCGCCTTCGGCCCGTCGGACGAGATGGCAAACGACCAGAGCCCCGTCTTCGCGTCCCGCCCATAGGTCAGGAGCCCCCCGAACTTCTCGCGCCAGGCCTGATCGAACTCCTCGGTCACCTGGTGCGGGTTCAGCCTCGGGCTGCCCTCGAACTCCACCGTGACGACCCACTCGGTCGCCTCCGACGGCAGGTACTCGGCGTTCTCGTCGTCGTCTTCGATCGCGCCCGCGTCCCCGGGCAGGCCGGGGAGGGCCAATGCGCGCAGGAGATGAGAGACGTCCTCGGATCCGTCGACGGGGAGGACCTCCTCCGCGCGCGCCTTGCTCAGAGCGGAAGGAACCAGGATCACCTTCTCGTCTTCGTCGGACATCACGCCCTCCCGAGCCGCCGCGGATGCGTCGAGTCTATGCCCGGAGAACGGATCGCGGACCCGAATTCCTGGACGCCTCGGGAATCGCGACCTACGCGGCGATCCTGTCGAGCCCCTGAGGCTCTGAAGGTTGGCCGGGAAAGAAAAAGGGCGGGTCACCCCGCCCTTTTCATGCCCGGGACACTGCCAGATCAGGGGCCCGGAGGCGGACCTCCGAAGAAGATGTGGAGGTTGAGGAAGATGGCATCGGCCGGAGTGATGGCGTTGTTTCCGTTCGCGTCGCCGTTGCAGAGCGTCGCGGGCGCCGTGCCGCCGAGATAAACGTAGAGCTGGAGATAGGTGGAGTCGGCCGGGGTGATCGCCCCGTTGTTGTTGGCGTCACCACGGACGGCATAGGAGAAGGCATTCGTCGCGGTCGCGACCTTCGTGTCCGGGTTCGTCACGACGACGTTGCCCGTGGTCGCCGCACCCGCGGCCTTGGACGCCGCAGTGGCGGTGATGGCCGTGGGCGTGACGTTCGTGACCGAGGCCACGACACCCGCGAGGCTCACCGTCGCGCCCTCCTGGAAGCCGGTGCCGCTGATCGTGACGATGCGGCCGCCGGTCACGTTGGCGCAGATGGGCGAGACGCTCGAGATCGTGGGCGCCGGGCAGGTCACGACGGTGACGACCTCGGGCAGCGACTGCGCCGAGCTGCAGCCGCCGTTGCTGCCCGTGACGGTGTAGCTGCCCGTCTGGCCGAGAGTGGCGGCACCGGGACTGTAGATCGAGGACGTGGCTCCCATGATGGGGTTGCCGTTGCGGTACCACTGGTACACCGCGTAGCCCGCCGTGGCCTTGAGGCCGAAGGGCGCGCCCTCGCAGATCGTGGTCGATCCGACTCGCGGACCCGCGAACTCCACGGGGACGATGGTGGGCGGCGTGGGCACGGGATTCACCGTGACCGTCGTGCTCGCGAAGTTGCTCGACGAGCAGAAGCCCGAGTTCGCGACGGTGAGCGAGTACGTGGTCGTCACCAAGGGCGACGCGTTGGGCGTGCAGCTGTTCGGATTGTCGAGACCGGTCGTGGGTGTCCACGAGCAGCTCGTGCCACCCGAGCCCGTGAGCCCGATGGACTGGCCCGCGCAGATCGTGCCGCCAGCCGAAGCGAGGGCGGTCGGGGCGGAGTTCGCGGGGGTGTCGTCGATGAGGCCGGTGACGCTGATGCTGTAGCCTGCGCAGCCGGTAGCCGTGGTCTCCTGAGCGACGACGGCGAACGACTGCCCCCCAGGCACCACGAACGACATCGACGCGGGGAAGGCACTCGAGCCAATATCGCCTACGTAGTTCGTGCAGATGTTCGCGGGAACGAAAGTGGGCGTGTAGGCCGTGAGGAACACTCCCGCTCCACAGGCGCTCGTCGAAGTGACGGTGAAGCAGATGGGGCCGGGAGCCGTGTTCACGAACGGGACGACGTCGTAACGGAACGGACTGCCCGGAGACGATACGCCCGGGCATGGCTTGCCGGCGCAGCTCGAGGGGATCCCGTCGCGGAACGTACGCCCGTTCTTGGTGGAGTCCCCGGCCGCGATGCTCCCCGCCACGACGGTCGCCGGCGCGGCGCACGTGGGGACGGTGATGGGAATGTTGCTCGAGCCGCTGGACGAGGAGACGGCGAGGTTGAACGTGATCGGGGTTCCACACACGAAGGCCGCCGACGTCGTGACGTCGTAGCTCATCGCTGCCGACGAGGCACCGATCGCGAGGGACCCGTAGTTGACGCTGCCCGTCTTCACGGTGACACCGGCCGTCATCGTCGTGGGGGTCCCCGTCACGGCGGTCGCGCTCGGCGATCCCGAGTTCTGGATGGGGAGAACCAGACGGAAGCACTCGGCGCGGTTGATGACGCCATTGGAATTGCCCGGACTGTCATCGATGGTGACCGCCGTCGTCCGATAGCTCGAGTTGCCGTCGACCGTGAAGTTCTGGATCGTCGGCACCCCATTCGCGATCGTGACGGCGGCGGACGGTGGATTCGAGACGGTGCAGCCGTGAACGAGGTTCGCCACGGTGGCCGTATAGCTTCCCGGCTTCGCGGTGATCTGGTAGGCGCCCTAGGGATTCGTCGAGGGGGCGGAGAAAACGCCAGCGCTCACGACCGAATCCAGAG
>CAZXSG010000311.1:0-5615 GCA_964643185.1 uncultured Holophagales bacterium | reverse complement strand
GGCACAACACCGGGCAGCGGGGCGTGGGAAGGACGGCGCCTCTCTCGCTCCCCCAGGCCGCGCTCTCGACGCTGCGCGCGGACCGCGGGGTCGTCCCCTCGGGCAGCCGCCTCCTCCTCACCCTCACGCTCACGGGCAAGACCCCCGCCGCTGGCGGCACGGCCACCGCGACGACCACGAACGCCACCGCGCTGCCCGTGGTCGCGAGCACGCCGCTCACCGGCGGCACCACGACCCCGACCGTCACCCTCACGGCTGGCACCGTGACCACGCCCCAGAACGTCACCCTCGGCTACACGGTGGGCGGCGTGAACCGCACCGTCATCGTGAGCGTCGTTCCGGTCCTCTCTTCTCTCACGCTCCAGCAGCCCACCGTGCTCGTCGGCAACGCGTCGACGGCCGTCGTCACGCTCGCCGCCCCGGCCCCGGCCGGCGGCACCACCGTCACGCTCACGAGCGGCACCCCATCCGTTGCCACGCTTCCGGCAAGCGTCGTCATTCCCCAGGGCGCGTACACGGCGGCCGTGCCGCTCACCGGTCTCGCCGCGGGAACCAGTGTTCTCACCGCGGGGCTCTCGGGCGCCTCGGCCACGGTGACCCTCGGCGTCTCGGCGACGCCCGGCGTCTTGCGCATCACGACGCCGCAGAACGGCATGAAGCAGGCGGCCTCGCTGACCGCCACCGTCACGCTCAACGCCCCCGCTCCAGCGGGCGGCGTGACCGTCAACCTCCTGAGCTCCGATACGACTGCCGCGACCGTGCCCGCCACGCTCGCCTTCACCTCCGGCCAAACCTCCAAGACCGTGGCGGTCACGGCCGCGGCAACCGTTTCCTCCGCCAAGACCACGAACATCACGGCGAGCGCGGCTGGCGTCTCCTCTTCCGTACCCGTTCGCGTAACGGCCGCCGCAGCTCTCGACAGCCTCACGGCGCCGTCGATCTATGTGACGTCTCCCAAGCTCGTGGTTACCATCAAGCTCAGCGCCAACGCACCCAGCTCCGCGACCCACACTCTTACGAGTAGCCAGACCTCCGTCGCAACCGTACTTGCGACGAAAGTCGTCAGCTCGGGCTTGAGTCAGGCGACCTTCGACGTGACCCCCGTCGCGCCGGGCGAGGCGATCATCACCGCCACGTATGCGGGCGTCACCAAGACCCTCCGCGTCGTGGTGCTCCCGGCCACCGGCCCCGCACCCAACACGATCACGTTCTCGCCCACGAGCGCCGTCTCCGGCGGCACGTCGACCGCGACCGTGACGCTCTCGGCCGCCGCGCCGGCGGGTGGCACGGTCGTCAGCCTCTTCTCCGGGAACACGTCACTGGCCACCGTCGGTACCAGCATCACGGTCGCTTCGGGCGCCACGACGGGCACCGCCGTGGTGACGGCGGGAGTCGTCGCCGCCGCTACGGACGCGACGCTCGAGGCCGTCGCCAACGGACGGAGCGCCACCGGCGCTCTCATCGTGACCCCCGGACTGCCCAGCAGCGTGGGCCTCGACCCCACGAGTGTCGCGGCCGGAGGGGCGTCGACGGGTACCGTGACTCTCACGGGCCCCGCGCCCGCGCTGGGCACGCTGGTCACTCTGTCGTCCTCCAACGCGGCCCGAGCGACCGTCCCGGCCAACGTCACCGTGCCCGCGGGTCAGACGGCCGTGAGCTTCCAGATCACGGCCGTGTCGGCCGGCACGTGCACCATCAGCGCGGCGAAGAACGGCACCACGGCCACGAGCGGCACGCTCACCGTCACGGCCGGGGCAGCGACCCTGGCCTCCGTGAGCGTGAGCCCGGCGAGCGTGCGCGGCGGGGTCATGCCCGCGCCCGGCGGTACGGTCACCCTCACTGGCGCCGCACCCGCAGGGGGCGCCGTCGTCACTCTCTCGAGCAACAACGCCGCGGCCACGGTCCCTGCCAGCGTGACCGTGAACGCTGGCGCGACGACCGCAACCTTTGGCATCACGACGACCCCGGTCTCGGCCAGCCAGACGGTGACGATCACGGGCACGTACGGCGTCGCCCGCAACGGCACGCTCACCGTGACGCCTCCGGCAGCCCTCACCGTGAGCGCCAGCCCGTCGAGCGTGCGCGGCGGCGTGAACAGCAACGTCACCGTGACCCTCGACTCCGCGGCGCCCGCCGGTGGTATCAACGTGGGCCTCTCGTCCAACAACGCCGCCGTCGTCGTCCCGGCAACCGTCAATGTCCCCGTCGGTCAGACCACGGCCATGGTCCCCGTCACCACGATCGGCGTCGCCACGAACCAGGCCGCGACCCTCACCGCGACGCTCAACGCGACCCGGACCGGGACGCTCACCGTCACCGCGGCGCAGCTCACGGGCCTCTCGCTCGCGCAGTCGACGATTGGAGGCGGAGCCAGCACGACCGCTACCGTCACGCTCGACGGCGTCGCGCCCAGCGCGGGCCGCGTCGTTTCCCTGAGCTCCTTCGACACCAACGTCGCGACCGTCCCGGCTTCGGTCACTGTGACGAACGGTCAGACGTCCGCGAATTTCACCGTCACGGCGCAGGCCGTCTCGGACAACGGTCAGAGCGACATCACCGCGACGCTGGGCGCGCAGAACCAGACGCAGACGCTCTTCGTGACCCGCGCCGTCGGGAGCATCAGCGGCACCGTGGTCGACCAGGCGACGGGCTACCCGCTCGTGGGCGCGACCGTCGTTCTGGTCACCAACACGGGCATCCTCACGAACACCGACCTCAATGGCGCCTTCACGCTCACGGGCGTCGATGCCGGGAGCCACACCGTCTCGGCCGAGATGTACGGCTACGCCACCCAGACGAGCGGCACGCTCACCGTCACGAACGGCCAGACGGCTGCCGCAGGGACCCTCTCGCTCGTAGCCGACACGCTGACGGTGTACGGCAACGCCTTCAACCCCGACGCAGAGGAGAACCTCGAGGGCGTCACGGTCACGGCCGTGTACGGTGGCCAGACCACCACGACCGACGCGAACGGCAACTACGCGATGCCGGGCGTGACCCCAGGCCTCGAGCTCTTCGTGTTCCACAAGGCCGGCTACGGTTCCGAGTCGTCGGGACAGTGGCTGATCTCTCCCGCGGACAACGTCAATCCCAACATCCACATGCGGCCCGTGGACCTCAACCAGATCCACCAGACCGGTGTGGCCAGCGGCGTCGTGAGAGACACGGCCGGCAACCCGCTCGCCGGCGTCACCGTGAGCGTGGCCGGCAAGCCCTCCATCACGACGACGACCGCCGCCAATGGCACGTACAGCCTCGCGCTCCCGCTCGCCGCGGCCTACGTGCTGACGGCGCAGAAGGCGGGCTTCCGCTTCACGGCGTCGACGCCGCAGCCGGGCCGTCCCGGGCACTTCGACACCAACTGGCGCGTCCTGCAGGACTTCACGCTCCCGACGGCCGCGGCGGTGGGTACCGTCAACGTCACCACGGTGGAGCCCGTCTCGCGCACCAACGGAGCCGGCGTCGTCGACCTCTTCGTGCCTGGTGCCCGCTACCGCGTGTGGACGAACGCCACGGGCACGCGCTCCATCTCCAGCGTCCCCGCGGGCCCGATGTGGGACTGCCGACTCCGCCGTGACGTGCCGGCCGCGTCCAGTGTCGCCAGCAACTGCGGCGGCAACGCGGTTGTGCCCGTGGTCACGCCGCGCTGGTCTGCTGCCGGCCAGGTCCTCAGCCGCGCGACGTCGCTGCCCATCTCGGGCGCTTCCGTCCGCTTCCAGGGCCCCGGTGTCGACGAAACGGTCACGACCGACAGCAACGGACGCTTCTCGCTGAGCGGCCGGCCCGAGGGCGCGTACGCCGTCACGGCCAGCGCCGCCGGCTACGAGGGTGGCGAGAGCCTCTGGGAGCCCACCTTCGAGGCGAACGTCGAGAACGGAAACTTCTACGGCGTCACGTTCCGGCTCGACAACACGAGCGAGTGGGGCAGCCTCGTCATCGACCAGCCCCTCAACAACGCGACGCTCACGCAGGATCTCGCGAGCCTCCAAGGCACCGCGACGTTTGCGGTCCCCGGCGACTACGTCGTCAACACCATCGCGTCTCTCTCGAACGGCCAGATCACGGCACAGGGCTCGACCTTCACGCCCGACGGCCGTACCTTCACGAACACCGTCACGTCGTCCAGCCAGAACGGCTCGCAGACGCTCACGGTCGAGGCCGCGACCCGCTTCGGGGCCCGCCTCACGGCGACCCGCCAGATCACGATGGCGATTCCGGTCTCCCCGCGCGAGATCGTCATCGACGCGCCGGGCGAAACGGCCGGCGGCACCACGATCAACGCGGTCGTAAGGCTCAACGTCCCGGCGACGGCCGGCGGCATCACCGTCGCGCTCTCTTCCGCCAATCCCGCTCTGGCGACGGTCCAGGCCACGCTCGACTTCCTGGAAGGGGAGAGCGAGAGGAGCGTGACCCTCTCGACGAGCCCTACGGCGACGCAGCAGACCGTGCAGATCAGCGCGACGCGTCTCGGGGTGACGAAGAGCGCGACGCTCACGATTCTGCCGTCCACCACGGGCACGCTCACGGGCACCATCCTCGACGCGGCGAGCGGCATCGGCATGGCCGACACCAATGTCGCGCTCACGAGCAACCCCGGCATCTGGGCCGAGGTCTCGCACGACGGCACCTACACGCTCGTGAACGTCCCGCTCGGCACGCAGAGCGTGACCGCGAGCCGCACGAACTACCAGACAGCCTCGAGCACAGGCGTCACGGTGGCCGCGGCGCAGACGGCCAGCGTCCCGGCCCTCTCGCTCTCGCCGAATGCCGTGACCTACACCGGCACGGTCATCAACCCCGAGCAGGGCAACCAGCCGGTCGCGGGCGCGACGGTGTGGCTCGTCAGCTCCGGCCTCAACACGCTCACGGACGCGAACGGCGCCTACACGCTGACGAGCCCGATTCCGCAGCGCGAGATCCTCGTGTTCTCGAAGGTGGGCTTCGCGACCGAGGCCACGGACGTGTTCCTCCCGAACCCCGGTGACTACAACCAGATCGGTCGTGAGCTCCGTCCTCTCAACCCCGCCTTCCCGGCTGGTGTCGTGCGCGGCACAGTGAAAGACTCGGCCGGCAACCCCGTTTCCGGAGCCACCGTCACGATCTTCGGTGAGACCCAGGTCACGACCGCGGCGGACGGCACCTACTCCGCCAACCTCCAGGTGGGCGCCAAGGTCATCGCGATCGAGAAGACGGGCTATCACCGGAATGTCCTCGCGGCGCTACCGGGTGGCGGCACCTTCGACACGTCGTGGCAGACGCTGGCCGATGCAACGCTCTACGCCACGAGCGAGACGGGCACGCTTTCGCTCACGACGTACGACTCGGTCACGAAGGCCGCCCGTCAGGGCAACCTGAGGCTTTACGCCACGGACAAGCGCTACGGCGTGAAGACCTCGCCTGCGGGCGCGCGCACCGTGACCGCAGTTCCGGCCGGAACGCTTCTCGGTGAGCCCGCGCCGCGCACCCTGAATCCCGGTCAGACGCTCGCTCTTCCGATCCCTGATGGCGGTACGGCTCCGGTCGGCCCCTGGTCCGCTGCGGGCCGTGTTTTCCGCAGGACGACGGGCCTCCCCGTCGCCGGCGCCACGGTGACTTTCGCGAACGGCCGCCTCCCC